>NZ_JOGH01000018.1:0-141792 GCF_000721345.1 Kitasatospora sp. NRRL B-11411
CGTCCCCGGCCCGTACTCGGCCCGCAGCCCGCCCACCGCACACGGCCCCAACACCTGCCGCACCCCCAACGCATGCAACGCCCACACATTGGCCCGGTAGTTGATCCGATGCGGCGGCAACCGGTGCCCACGACCGTGCCTCGGCAGAAACGCCACCCGCCGCCCACCCACCCCACCCACGAACAACGCATCCGACGCCGGCCCGTAAGGCGTCTCGACATGTACTTCGGTGACATCGTCGAGCAGCGCGTACAGGCCGGATCCGCCGATGACGCCGAGTTCGGCGGTCGGGGTGCCGTCGGTGCGGGGCGGGTGGACGTCGGCCATGGCTCTCCCTCGGCTCTGCCGGTCGGTCGCGGCCCCGGGTGCCCGGTCCGGGCGGGTCGGTGCGGGTCGGGGCCGTGGTGCGCGGGATCGGTGCGCGGACGGAGCGGTCCGGCCGCGCAGCGCGGGCACGCTCCCACCCTACGAGCAGTCAGCTCCGGTGGCCCGCACCGGAGGTCGCGGTGCGCCGCCCGACCGGCGCTCCGCTCCGGGCACCTCCGCCCCGGACCCCTCCGGTCCGGGGGCGGGCCGTCTCCCGGCAGTGCCCGCGTACAGTGGCAGGGCCGGGGCGGCGGACGCGTACGGGCGCGGGCGGACGGCTCCGGGTGGCGGACGTGTGCGGACGCGTGCGGGCGGGTCGGGGCGGCCACGGGTGGTCGTAGGCGGCTGCGGACAGACGCGTGCGGACGGTGGAACGACTACGGCAGGGACGGTGCGATGGGCGGGCGGGTGGCGGTGCGTTCCGGTGGTGCTGCGGTGGGGGCGGCGCACCGGGCGCTGTCCTGGCGGGTGCTGCCGCCCTCGCCGGAGGCGGCGGTGCTGGTGCTGCACGGCGGCAAGGAGCACGGGGCCGCGCCGCCGCCGGTGCTGAACCTGCCGGGGTTGCGGATGGTGCCGTTCGCCAGGGCGGTGCAGCGCGGTGCGGAGGCCGCGGGCGGGCGGTCGCTGGCGGTGGGCACGGTGCGCTACCGGTGCCGGGGCTGGAACGGTGACCGGGCGGACGCGGCCCGGGACGCGGAGGCCGCGCTGTCCGAGCTGGTCGAGCAGTTGGGGCCGGTGCCGACCGTGCTGATCGGGCACTCGATGGGTGGCCGGGCGGCACTGCGGGCGGCGGCCCACCCGTGCGTGCGGGGCGTGGTCGCGCTGGCGCCGTGGTGCCCGCAGGACGAGCCGACCGCGCACCTGGAGGGCCGCTCGGTGCTGATGCTGCACGGCGACCGGGACAAGATCACCCCGCCCGGTGACACCGACCTGTTCGCGCTGCGGGCCCGCGGCCACGGCGCGCGGGTGGCCGGTTACCGGGTGCTGGGCAGCGGTCACACCCTGATGCGGCGGGCCGGCGACTGGCACCGTGCCGCCGCCGGTCTCGCGCTGGCCCTGCTCGACCTGGGTCCGCTGCCCGAGGAGGTCGGCGCCGCCCTCGCCCTGCCCGGCCAGGCCCCGGACGGCCAGGATCTGGACGGCCAGGCCCCGGACGGCCTGCACCTCCCCCTTCTCGGCCGCCGCTGACCGCCGGGCCCGAGGGCGGGCCCGGGAAGCCCGGCTGACGGTTGGACGGACAGCCCCACGGACAAGCCCCACGGGCGGCCCGACGAACGGCTCGACGGGCGGCCCGACAGGCGGGTCGGCAGACGGCCCCGGCGGGCAAGGTGGCCGCCGGGTGACCGTCCGGTGACAGGTGGTGCGGATCAGGCTTCCGGCTCGACTCGGGCGGGTAGGGGGCGCACACTCCGGTGGAGGGAGACGTCCGCCAATCGACTGAGGGAGGACCCGCCCATGGGGATCAGCCTGACCACTGATCGGCTCGTCGTCCGGGGCTGGACACCGGACGACGCCGAGGACGCGCTGGCCGTGTACGGCTCCACGGACGTCGCCCGCTGGCTGACGCCCGTGATGGACCAGGTCGCCGACGCCGAGGCGATGCGCTCGGTGCTGCTCGGCTGGGAGCAGGAGCAGGCCGGGCTGCTGCCGCCGCGCGGGCGGTGGGCGGTGGAGCGCCGCGAGGACGGGAAGGTGGTCGGCGGCCTGGGCATCCGTCCGCTGCCGCCGTACGACGAGGACCTGGAGATCACCTGGCAGCTCTCCCCGCAGGCCTGGGGGCAGGGCTACGCGACGGAGGCGGGCCTGGCGCTGCTGCGCTGGGCGTTCACCCAGGACATCGAGGAGGTCTTCGCGGTGGCCCGGCCCAGGAACGACCGGGCGCACGCGGTGGCGAAGCGGCTGGGCATGCGCTGGGTCGGCGAGACCACCAAGTACTACGGGCTGAACCTCCAGGTGTACCGGATCCGCCCGGCCGACCTGCCCGACGACCGCCCCTGACTCCCCCGCACACGCCCCCCGTACCGGCCCGGCCCGCGGAACGGAGCTGACAGCGCGTCGGCCCCGTTCCGTGCTCCGTGGGGGGGGTGTTACTTCTCGGCGGGCAGTTCGTAGACGTGGCCGGGGGTGGCGATCGAGGTGACGGCGCGGGCGAACAGGGTGGAGGGTTCGCTGCCCTCGTGGATGGTGTCGGTGTTCAGCAGGACCACCAGGGTCGCGTCCTGTTCGGGCAGGTAGACGGTGACGCTCTCGTAGCCGGGCAGGGAGCCGTTGTGGCCGACCCAGCCGTTGATCCGGAACAGGCCGAGGCCGTAGCCGGCGTCGTCGCCGAAGCCCGGGACCGGGAGGTACTTCTCGCGTTCGGCCTGGGTGGCGGGGCTGAGCAGGGTGCCGGTGGCGAGGGTCTTGGCCCAGTGGTGCAGGTCGTGCAGGTCGGAGATCATCGCGCCGGCCGCCCAGCCCCAGGAGGGGTTCCAGTGGGTGGCGTCGGCGGTCCGGCCGTCCAGGGTCTGGTTGGTGTAGCCGTGCGCGTAGGGGCGGGGCAGTTCGGCGGCGCGCGGGAACAGGGTGCGCTTCAGGTGGGCGGGCTCGGTGACGTTGCGGTGGATGAAGTCGCGCAGCGGCATGCGGCCGAGCTTCTCGACCAGCAGGCCGAGCAGGACGGTGTTGGTGTTGGAGTACTGGTAGGCGCTGCCGGGCGGGAAGACGTTGTCGTGCTTGAACGCGTACGAGAGCAGTTCCTCCGGGGTGAACGGCCGGTCGGGGTCGCTGAGCAGCGCGTGCACGAAGTCGTCGTCGAAGGTGTAGGAGTACAGTCCGCTGCGCATCTCGGCGAGTTGGCGGATCGTGATGTGCCCGCCGTCGGGGACGCCGTCGAGGTACTTGCCGATCGGGTCGTCCAGGCCGACCAGGCCGCGGTCGACGAGTTCGAGGACGGCGGTGACGGTGAAGGTCTTGGTCTCGCTGCCGATCCGCAGGTTGAGGTTGGGGGTCATCGGCTGTCCGGTGGCCAGGTCGGCGACGCCGTCGGCGTGGACGTAGGTGCCGCGCCCGGGCAGCCACAGTCCGACGATCACACCGGGTGTCCCGGTCTCCTTGCGCACACCGGCGATCGCCTCGTCCAGCCGGGCCACCAGGGCCGGGTCGAGCGGGCAGTCCTCGTCCGCGAGTTGGTGCACGGGGCGGTGGGCGGGCTGCACGGCCGGGCGGGCGAACGGGGCGCCGGAGTCGGCCGCGGCGGGGACGGCGGGGACGAGGGCACTGAGGGCGAGCAGGGCGACGGCGAGTCGCCGGGCGCGGGGACGGCGCATGACGGGCATCTCCTCCGGGAGGGTGGTGACCTGTTCCGCACAGGTCACCACCCCGGCGCCTCCGCCGGACCCCGTCCGGCCGCCCGGACACGACGATTCCACCCGTGCGGCGGTCGGCCGGCCCGCCTGCTGACAGGCTGTCGCCGAACGGCCCTCACTCGCCCTGCGGAAGGGCCCTCTGCTGACGGATCGTCAGGGAGGCGGGGCTCGACCCTGCCCCTTCGGCGGTCGGCGCCCTGCCGCCGACGGTTGGTCAGCGGGCCGGGCGGACCGGGTGCTTGCTCAGGATCGACACCCGGTTGAACGCGTTGATGGCGATCGCCACCCAGATCACCGCGGAGAGTTCCTGGTCGCCGAACACCTGCCGGGCCTGCGCGTACGCCGTCTCCTGCGCGGCCGCGTCGGACGGGTGGGTGGTCGCCTCGGCCAGCGCGAGGGCGGCCCGCTCGCGCTCGTCGAACACCGCGGCGTCCCGCCAGGCGGCGAGCACGCCGATCCGCTGCACGCTCTCGCCCTCCTTGAGCGCGGCCTTGGTGTGCACGTCCAGGCAGTAGGCGCAGCCGTTGAGTTGCGAGACCCGCAGGTTGACGAGTTCGACCAGCCGGCGGTCGAGTCCGGCGTCGGCGGCCGCCTGCCGGACGGCCTCGGCGGTGCCCAGCAGGGCGCGGAACGCCTGCGGGGTCTGCTTGTCGACGTAGATCCGGCCCGTCGGGGTCGCCACCTCGGTCACCTGGACTCTCCTCCACTGCGCACTGGTGTTTGTCGGACGTCGCGGTCCATGATAGTTGAATATACAACGATCTGCTGGACGTGTCCGCCGGCCCCCGGCGGCACGGGAGGGAGCACCCGATGAGCACCGTCGAGAACGGCGCGGCGAACGACGCCGAGAACGGTACCGGGAACGGCGCCGGACCCGGCCCGGCCGAAGTCCTGCCCCCGCGGGACGTCCCGCTCGGCGGACCGCGCGCGATGACCGTCCGCCGCACCCTCCCGCAGCGCGGGCGCACCCTGATCGGCGCCTGGTGCTTCGTCGACCACTACGGCCCCGACGACGTCGCCACCACCGGCGGCATGGACGTCGCCCCGCACCCGCACACCGGCCTGCAGACCGTCAGCTGGCTGTTCAGCGGCGAGATCGAGCACCGCGACAGCCTCGGCGTGCACGCCTTCGTCCGCCCCGGCGAGCTCAACCTGATGACGGCCGGCCACGGCATCGCCCACTCCGAGACCTCCACCGCCGCCACCACCGTCCTGCACGGCGTGCAGCTCTGGGTCGCCCTGCCCGACGCCCACCGGCACACCGCCCGCGACTTCCACCACCACGTCCCCGCCCCCGTCCCGCTCCCCGGCGGCGGCGGCGAAGCCCGCGTCTTCCTCGGCACCCTGGCCGGCGACACCTCCCCCGTCCCCACCTTCACCCCGCTGCTCGGCGCCGAACTCGCCCTCCCCGCCGGCGCCACCACCACCCTCGACATCGACCCCGCCTTCGAACACGGCCTCCTGGTCGACCAGGGCGACGTCCTCTTCGCCGGCACCCCCCTGCACCCCGCCGACCTCGGCCACCTCCCGCCCGGCCGCACCACCCTCACCCTCACCAACACCTCCGCCACGCCCGCCCGCCTGATCCTGCTCGGCGGCCCGCCCTTCGGCGAGGACATCGTCATGTGGTGGAACTTCATCGGCCGATCGACTGAGGAGATCGTACAAGCACGGCTCGACTGGGAGAAGGGGGTTCGGTTCGGCGAAGTCCAGGGCTACCCGGGCGACCGCCTGCCCGCCCCGGAGCTGCCGAACGTCACCCTCAGAGCACGCGGAAACCGCGATTGAGCTGCGGAAACCCATGGTCGGGGCGGCCACCTCCACCAGAGCGGAACAGGCGCCCCACCACCGCCTCCGACAGGGGCTCCAGCAGTGGCGAACGTCATCGGCAAGAGCCTCAGGAGCAGTCGCGGCCAGCCTGCCGCTTCCCATCCATAGGCATGTTTCGCAGGGTCCGGGTGGATGAATGCTGACCTGTTGCTGACTTTACTGACTAATCGTCAGATTCCCTGACCCCCGCTCGAGCGGGGGTCAGCCGCTCCCGAAATGCGGCTTCCAGCCTTCCACACCGTCGTCCCCGCGCGAGCGGGGGTCTGTCGGGCGAGCAGGCCCGGGCGCACGTCGGGTCGGCTCCTCCCCGCGCGGGCAGGGGTTCCGGGTGGGGCAGCTCCAGCATCGGCGTCCCCTGCTCCGCCCCGCGCTTGCGGGGGGAGTGTTCCAACCACCCAGTTGTATCTGATCCTGTCCACTGCCCTGTTCCGTCAGTGCTCAGAGCCGCTCTCGACCTACGCATTACGAGACCACGCGCGTTCGTGATGCCTGGTTCCGCCTCGTGCTCCGTGGTGCCGTTCTGCCTGATCAGAGCGCGTGCGCCTTCTTGGCCCGCGCCGCCCCGTATTACCTCGTCCAAAGGGGTCCGGCCGCACCAGTCTGGCCAAGACCAGACCTGTCAGTACTCCACAACCGACGAAGACCGACCGCACGAACCCTCGGTCAGCGCCAGTCGAGGTTCAGGAAGAGCCAGATGAAGCGTGCGCCGTACGGCCAGCGAGCCACCGCCTTGTACTGCCACAAGTGCATGAGAGTCCGGGAGGGCCAGGAGTCGCCGACCTCCAGCGGTGCCCAGCCTCCCGGAACTGCCGCAGGGAGGACCAGGAGCGTCTGGCCTGTCGACGCGCACGAGTCCCCGTAGTAAAACGCACCCGTAGGCTTGCTGATCTTGAGATCGCCCTCCCAGGACAAGATGCCGTCGAAGTCGGCCCCGTTCTGGCCCATGTCGAGTTCAGCGGTGAATCGCTTGTGAGTGCCAGCCAGCAGTGCGGCGTTGCCCTCGCGGTCAGCGTCCGGACCAGGAGTTCCGCCCGTTCTGATCTTGGTAAATGCCACCTCACCGCTGCCGATCAGCGCGTGCAGCTGGATGAACGCGGCGTGCTGGTGAAGCGGCCATCGGTTCGGGGGGAACCGAGCCGAGCTCCCCAGCGAGTCGGCGTAGCCGGAGCCGTAGGGCTCCTCTTCGACCATCTCTCCTCGGATGTGCCGGTTTCGGAGTCGGGTCAAGGCTGCCATCGCCTCTGGGTGCTCCAGGAAGTCCTCCAGGTAGCCTTCGGCCATGTCCTCGTGAACGGTGCGTCCCATGACGGAGAGGATTGCACTGACCACTGACAGTGGTGTCTGCCGAGGAGCGTGCCGCCTTCAACCCGCCTCGCAGCTTGGAGGCCACGTGGGCATGGGCGAGTTCAGCGACCGCAGCGGTGGCCGCCGATCGAGCGCGGGACGTCGACTCGCCGGCCAATGCACCGCGTTGGCCCTCAGCGGCCTCGCAGTCGGTCGGCCAGCGGCTGTACCGGCCACCGGCATTCCTGGGTGCCAGCGAGGTGGTCGAGGAGCAGGCCGAGCGCCTGGTACTCGCCCCGAGTGAGGGTCACTGGCTCTCCGCTTGTGGTGAGCGCTTCCTCGATGCTCACGGCCAGGCGCTCCGGGGCGGCGTCCTGGGTTGCGGCTCCGGTATCGACGTTCGGGCCGGAGACGGTACCGGCCTGGATGAGCAGTCCGGCGAAGTTGCCGCTGCCGGAGAAGCTGTTGGTTACCGTCATTGACGGTCCCTCCCTTGCGAGTTGGTCGTTCTTTCTCGAACCATAGTCCGAAGCGGAATACGGGGATGCTGTTTTGGATTGGTCTCTTCGCATGCTCGTACGAAGGGGGCCGCTGGGTGAGCGACTTGAAGGTGTTCCGGCTTGGGGCGGACGGCCGGGATGTGGAGCTTCGGGGCTCGACGGTGGCGCTGGAGGTGGAGTTGCAGCGGCGGGTGGAGGCCGGGATGGAGCGGATGCTGGGGATCCGGTTCCTGGCGTCGGAGTACCCGACGGGGCCGTGGCACCGGGGGCGGGTGGACTCGCTGGGGCTGGACGAGAACGGCTCTCCGGTGGTGGTCGAGTTCAAGAAGGGCAGCGACAGCGGGGTCGTGCTGCAGGCGATGTCGTACCTGACCTGGTTGAGGAGCAGCTGGCTGGAGTTCGAGGCGCTGGTGCGGGAGAAGCTGGGCGAGGCGGCCGTGGAGTCGGTCGACTGGCGCTCGCCCCGGGCGGTGTGTGTGGCGGCCGGGTACTCGTGGCACGACCGGGTGACGGTCGGCAACTTTGGTCGGCAGTGGCCGATCGACCTGGTGCGCTACCGAGTCTTCGACGGCGGGCTGCTGAGCCTGCAGTTGGTCGAACCGGTCGTCGCCTCCACTGGCACACCGGCCCGGCGCCGGTCGAGCGCGCCCGCAGCGGTGGAGGTCGTCGAGGCGACCGAGCCGGCGGCTTCGGTGGAGGTGCCGGAGTGCCTGCGGGCGCTGTACAGCGAGCTAGACGAGGTGCTGACCGCTTCGGGTGAGGTGGAGGTCGTCCCGCTCAAGCACTACGTGGCCTACCGGCGGCTGCGGAACGTGGCGTCGGTGATCTTCCGGCCGTCCCCCCAGCATCGGGCGGTGCTGGTGTACCTGCCGTTGGACCCGGACACGGTGGAGTTGGAGGAGGGCTTCACGCGCGACATGCGCGGGATCGGCCATCTGGGCACCGGTGACTTGGAGGTGCGGATCGCCTCGCCGGCCGACCTGGCGAAGGCGGTACCGCTGATCGAGCGGGCCATCCAGGAGGTCTGACCGGACGGCAAGGGCGGCCAGAGCTTCAGGCTCCGGCCGCCCTTTCGCGTCTGCGGCTGCTGCGGGTTCTGGGGGTTCTCACGTTCATGCCTCCGGTCCGGCGAGGGTGAAGTCGTCCTGGGTGAGTTCGGCGCGCAGGCGCTGTTCGGCGATGTCGGCGTAGTGGGGGGAGAGTTCGACGCCGACGAAGCGCCGGCCTTCGCGCAGGGCGGCGATGCCGGTGGAGCCGCTGCCGGTGAAGGGGTCGAGGACGGTGCCGCCCTCGGGGCAGATGCGGACGATCTCCTGCATGACCTCCAGGGGCTTCTGGGTGATGTGGACGCGGTCCTTGCGGGGCTGGGATGCGATGAAGTGGCCGGGCAGGTAGAGGGCGCGGGAGTGGTCGAGGGTGCCCTTGACGCCCCAGAGGGCGAACTCGGCGGACTGCTTGAAGCCGCCCTTGCGCGGGCGGCTGGCGGGCTTGATCCACGGGATGGTGCCCTGCCACGTCCAGCCGGCCATCTGCAGCGCGTCGCTGGTGGTCGGCTCCTGGCGCCAGTCCGAGAAGACCACGGCCACCGCATGCTCGGTGCTCGCCCGGTACGCCTCGGTGAGCAGTTCGGTCAGCCAGGAGCGGTAGGAGCGCTGGTCGCGGTTCTCGCCGGGGAAGGTCTTCAGGTCGTGGGCGGAGCCGCTGGTGACGTACTTGGCGCGGGCGTCGCGGCCGGTGCGCTCGGAGCTGGTCCGGCCGCCGCTGTTGTACGGGGGGTCGGTGATGACGGCGTTGACGCACTCGTCGGGCAGGGACTTTAGGACGGTGAGGGCATCGCCGCGGTGGAGGGTGAAGCTGCTGCTGGTCATGGTGACCTTTCTCGGGGCAGGGGCAGACCCCCGCCCGGCGCTGCTCGGCGGCCGTCGCGGGGCGGGGGGATGGCCGGGACGGTAGCCGGGAAGGACGGCCGGACCTAACGCCTGCTGGGAGGGTTCCGGGCCTGGTGAGGGGTCGTTTGGTGCGGCCGGACTTCGCGTCTACTGTCTCGCCATGCCAACCCGGCCGCAGGGCCAACTCGGTCCGGAACGGCTCGTGTTGGCCCGTGTTGCCCCGTCCAACGGGGCACTTCGCGGGCCCGCCTCCCCTTATCCCTTCGTTCCAGGAGACCTCGTGTTCGGGCTGAGATTACGAGCGCGGCCGGCTGCCGCGCACGACCCACAACCGGCGTCCGGGAGCTGCGAACTCCCTGACCCGGGCCCGCCTTGAGGGCGGTTTCACTACCGGCGCGGTGCCGGCGACTTCTTCGCACGAGAGGCCGGCACCGCGTCCTCCTACACACCCCCAAGGAGTTGCTGCGATGCGGCACGCCCTGGCACCGCCGTGCCTCCACCCGCCCCGTCCGTCCACCCCAACCGTCCCGGGCGTCCGTTGCGTCCAGCGGCGGCGGTGAAGAAGTCCGCGGGCCTGCTCGTCTCCCTGGTCGCGGCCGGGCCGCTGGCCCTGGCGCTGCCGCTGGTGGTGGTCGCCGCCGGAGGGGCCCAGGCCACCATCTGCAATCCGGGCGGTGATCCACCAGCGGTGGATACCGCCGCCGTTGCGGCCCAGGTGAAGTCGATCCTGGACGGCTCCAACCCGCTGGGTGCTCCGGCCGTCTCCGGGTTGGACAAGCCCGACGAGCAGATCCCCAACGCGAAGACCATCCAGGCCACCGGCGTCGCGATGCACATTCCCGTCCGCGGGCAGGTCGTCGCGCTGGCGACCGCGCTGCAGGAGAGCGGGCTGCGCAACCTCGACTACGGCGACCGGGACAGCCTGGGGTTGTTCCAGCAGCGGCCCTCGCAGGGCTGGGGCACGGCGGAGCAGATCATGCAGCCGGTGTACGCCTCGACGAAGTTCTACGAGGCCCTCCAGCAGGTCTCCGACTGGCAGTCGATGACGATCACCCAGGCCGCCCAGGCAGTGCAGCGCAGCGGCTACCCGGACGCCTACGCCAAGTGGGAGCCGCTGGCGACGGCGCTCCAGCAGGCCATCGCCCCGCTGCTGACCGACACCGGCAGCGGTTCGACCACCGCACCGTCGCCGGCGCCGAGCGCGAGTCCATCGCCGGACGCCTCACCCAGCGCCGCTCTACCTGCGGGTGGCGGGTGCTCGACCGCGGGCGGTGACGGCAGCGGCTTCGGGACGATCCCACCGGGCACCCTGCCCGAGGGGTACACGATCCCCACCGACGCTCCGCCGCAGGTGCAGACCGCGATCCGCTGGGCGCTCGGCCAGCTCGGCACCCCCTACCAGTGGGGCGGCAGCTGCGAGGACTCGCACGGCGCCGACCCGATGGGCCGCTGCGACTGCTCCTCGCTGATGCAGATGGCCTACAAGGCGGCCGGGATCACCCTGACCCGAACCACCTATACCCAGGTCAACGAGGGCACCGCCGCCCCCTTCAACGCCCTCAAGCCGGGCGACCTGCTGTTCACCACCGGGACGGCCGCCGTGCCCGAGCACGTCGGGATGTTCATCGGCGGCGGCCTCGTGGTGCAGGCCCCGCACACCGGCGACGTGGTCAAGATCTCGACCCTCGCCGAGTGGCAGCCGCAGATTCTCGCGGCCCGCCGAGTCGTCTGACCGGCGCTTCTCCTCTCCCTCCCCTTCTCTCCCCGTTCCCTCCGGTGCGCCTTCGGCGTGCCCGGATTCTCCTTGGAGTTCCCCTATGTACCTCGCCGACAAGGCCATCCAGCTCGCGTACGACCCGGGGATCTCCCCCAACGAGGGCGGCCTGCCCGGCCTCTCGGTGCTCAAGCAGGTGATGGGCTCGATCAACCTGTTCGGGATCATCGCGGTGGTCGGAGCGCTCGCGGTGAGCGCTGGCGTGTGGGCCTGGGGCCACCACTCGGGCGGCCACCAGGCCGAGGCCAACGGCAAGAAGGGCGTGCTGGTCTCCGCCGGCGCGGCCCTGCTGCTCGGCGCGGCCAACGGCGTCGTCGCGTTCTTCTCCACCCTCGGAACGCAGGTCAAGTAGCCGTGCAGAAACGTTCCTTCTCTTCCTCTGCTGCCCGCAGCGGGATGTCCGGCGGCGCCCTCGTGCGCCGCCGGGCGCTGCTGGGCACCGTAGTCCTGGTCGTGCTCGTCGCGCTGGCCGGCCTGTTCTCCTACTTCACCCGCGACGGCCGGACGCCGCCCAACCACGCTGCCACGCCGTCGAGTTCCCCTTCCTCCGCTCCGTCTTCCGCCTCGGCGTCGCCAGCCGCAAACGGTCGATCGGCCGCGCTGCCGTCGCCGCCGGACACCCGTGATCCGATCGCGTTCGGGAAGGCCGCGGCGGTGGCGCTGTGGTCGTACGACACCCGGGCGTACTCGCAGCCCGAGCTGGTGGCCGCCCTGCGCGGGTGGCTGACCGGCGAGGAGAAGTACGCGGACGCCGACTCCGTGGAGCGCCAGGTGCCTTCGCCGCTGCTGTGGGGGCGGATGGCCGACTCCGGGCAGTTCGCCACCGCGAGCGCCGCCGAGGCGCACTTCCCGGACTCCTTCACCCGGGCGCTGCAGGCCGATCCGGGGGCGATCACGCAGGCGTACGTGTACGCGGTGACCGTCTCCGGCAAGCAGTCGATCGCCTGGAACGGCGCGCCGCAGGGCGGCGCGGAGGACCGCTCGGTCACCCTCGCTGTGCAGTGCCGCCCCGACCGCCCCTGCGTCCTGGTCGGCGTGATGCCGTCCGTGGCGCCCTGACACCACGAAGGAGGTGCCCTTCGTGGGTGTCTGCGACATTCCCCTGATGGGCCAGGTCTGCAACGTGGTCGACGCGGTCAGCTTCGTGTCGAACCCGGGCAAGTCCATCACCGACGGCATCGGCGCGTGGATCGCCAAATCCATGGGCGAGCTGGCCTCCAGCGCCGTCGACCTGGCCTCGCGGGCGGTCGACGAGACCACTGCCATCAACCTCGACGCCCCCTGGTTCAGGGCCAACTACGAGCTGGTCATGGTCATCGGCCTGATCCTCACCGTGGGCACGTTCTGCGCGCAGCTGGTGCTGGCCGCCTGGCGCCGGGACGAGCGCGCGCTCGCCCAGGCCGCCTGGGGCACGATGACCGGCGTGCTGTTCTCCTTCGGCGCGATCAGCTTCACCGCCGTGGCCGTCACCGTCGTCGACGCGGTCTCCGCCGGGCTGTTCAAGGCCGCCGGCACCAGCATCGACGATGCGATCAGGCGCCTGATCAAGGTCTCCGAGCTGGGGGCGATGTTCCAACTCGGCTGGGCGATCCCGGCGTTGGTCGCGGCCGGCTGCGCGATCGGCGCGTTTCTCTACTGGGGCGTGATGGTGGCCCGCAAGGTCGGCGTCCTGGTCCTGGTCGTCCTCGCGTCCTTCGCCGGTGCCGGCGGCGGTTGGGAGGTCGCCAAGCGCTGGCGGCGCGGCTGGATCGAGGCCACCGCCACCCTGGTGGTCTCCAAGCTGCTGATGACGGTCGTCTTCATCACCGGCGTCGCGGCGATCGGCGAGTCCGACGCCAAGGACGGGCTCGGCGCGCTGTCCGACATGATGGCCGGGACGGTGATCATGGTGCTGGTGCTGCTGTGCCCGTACGCCGTCTACAAGTTCGTCCACTGGGCGACCGACGGCGGCGGCCACGACGACCTGCACCGCACCGGCGTCGCCGGCATGGCAGTCGCGGCCGGGGCGGCGAAGACCGCCGGCAGCCTCGCCATGCAGGCAGGCGTCGGCGCCCCCTCCCCGCAGGGCCCGGGCCAGGTTCCCGGCGCGGGCAGCAGCGGCAGCGGTGGGATCGACCCGAGCGGGCGCTTCAGCAAGGAGGGCATCGACGCCGGCCCCGCTCAGCAGCCCAACACCTTCCGCTTCGGCGAGGACCCGAACGCCCCCGGCGACCGCGGACGTTCCCTGGTCACCCGGCCCGGCTTCCCCACCCTGGTCACCCGCCCCTCCGCCGAGGACAGCGGCAACCCGGCACCGCCGGACGGCGGCGAGACACCGTCGGCCCCGATCAAGTCGGGCAGCGGTGACTTCGTCATCACGGACCCGTCCACCTCCGCCCCCTCCGCACCAGCCCCGGCTCCCACTCCGGTTTCCATGCCGACTTCGGCTCCCGTATCGGCTTCGGCCTCGGCTGCCGCTCCGGCTTCCGTGCCGGCTCCGGGAGGAGCACCGGGCAGTGGACCGTCCCCGGTCGGACCGCTCTCGCCCTCGCCCGATCCGGTCCGGTTCGTCTACCCGAACCAGCCCCCGGCGTCCGCTTCCTGACCGCAGCGCCGCACCGGGGCGGGCCGAAGCCCTCGGCCCGCCCCGGCCCCACCTCCCGAAGGAGCCCCTGGTCATGACCTCCAGAAGAGCACCACGCCCCCGTCCGCCGCCCGCTCGACCGACCTTCCGGAAGCCACGATGTCCTCCACCCCGAAGCCTGACGCCCCGGCGTCGGTGAAGTTCCCGCACCGTTCCCGCCGCGGCATCCTGCTCGGCCTGAGCCTCTCCCAGCTGATCACCGTCGCCGCCACCGGCCTGCTGCTGCTCGCCGTCCTGACCACCCGCGGCGTCGTCGGCGCCCTCCAACTTCTGCCCCTGTGGGGCGCGGTCGCTGCCGTCGTCTTCCTCCGCTACCGGGGACGCACCCTCGCCGACTGGGCCCCGATCGCCGTCCGGTACGCACTGCGCCGCCTGCGCGGACAGCTGCTCTGGCTCGCCCGCCCGTCCCGGCGCCCGGTGCGCGATGGCCTGCTGCACCTGCCCGGCAGCGCGGCCAGCCTGCGCGTGGTCACCGCCCCCGACCGCCGCTACGGCGCCGTCCACGACCCGCACGTCGGCACCCTCACCGCCATCGTCAAGGTCAGCAGCCGCGCCTACGCGCTGCTGGACCCCGGCACGCAGTCCGCCAACGTAGCTGGCTGGGGCCGGACCCTGGCGGCGCTGGCCCGCACCGGGCACGTCGCCCGGATCCAGGTGATCGAGCGGACCGTCCCGGACTCCGGCGACGCGCTGCGCCGATACTGGGAGGAGCACGGCCGCCCGGACGCCCCGCTGGCCGGTGCGCTGTACGGCGAGCTGATCGAGAGCGCCGGACCGGCCGCCGCACCGCACGAGTCGTACATCGCCATCGCGCTGGACTTCAAGAAGGCCCGCCGCCTGATCAACCAGGCCGGCGGCGGCCTGGCCGGGGGCTTCGCGGTGCTCGCCCAGCTGACCTCCGCGTGCGAGCAGTCCGCCCACACCGCCGGGCTGAACCCGACCGGCTGGCTGTCGGCCGCCGAGATCGCCGCCGTCGCCCGCACCGCCTACGACCCCAAGTCCCGCTCCGCGC
The DNA here is from genome assembly GCF_000721345.1 of Kitasatospora sp. NRRL B-11411. NCBI lineage: Bacteria > Bacillati > Actinomycetota > Actinomycetes > Kitasatosporales > Streptomycetaceae > Kitasatospora > Kitasatospora sp. NRRL B-11411. The sequence continues at coordinate 14,626 of NZ_JOGH01000018.1, forward strand.
TGGACCGCTGGTCCGCCGACGGCCGACCGGCCGCCGCCCCGGCCGCGGCGGGCCCGGTGGTCGTGGTGGAGAAGGCCGACCACATCTCCACCGACTCCGCGCACCACACCACGTACTGGGTGGAGAACTGGCCCCGGACCGAGACATCCGCGGGCTTCCTGCACCAGGTGATGTTCGCCTCCGGTGTGCGCCGCACCATCTCCCTCGCCTACGAGCCCAAGGACCTGGACGCCGCGATGCGCGACGTCCAGCGCAAGAAGGCCAGCGTGATCGCCGACTCCGCCGAACGCGCCCGCCGGGGCCAAGTCGCCTCCGAGGCCGACTCGGTGGAGTACCAGGACATCCAGGCCCGCGAACGCCAGCTGATCGCCGGGCACGCCGATGTCGCGCTGACCGGCCTGCTGACCGTCTCCGCCGACACCGAGGAGCAGTTGCGCTCGGCCTGTGCGGTGATCGAGACCGCCGCCGTCGGCGCCCAGCTGGACCTGCGCCCGCTCACCTGGCAGCAGGCGACCGCGTTCACCGCCGCCGCCCTGCCCTTCGCCCTCGCCGCCTGACGCCGGCCCGCCCCTCCCCGAAGGAGCCACGATGCCGGCCACCTCTCCGGACTTCGTCCCCTACGCGACCGCCGCCGTGGACTTCCACCGCGTACTCAACGTCCCTGCCGGACCGCTGGTCGCCTCCCGCACCGAACTCGACTGCCTGCACGAACACTTGACCTCACTGCACGCCCTGCTGGACGCCCACGCCGAACGCACCGCCCCGCTGCTGCCCGCCGAGGGCAACCACCTGCGCGCCGCCCGCACCCGGCTGTGGCAGGCCGCCGACCACCTCCACGCCGCCTACCACTCAGCACCCCGGCCGGGCAGCGGCGAGGTCCCCGACGCCGAAGCCTGCCGCGCCCGACTGCCCGAAGGCGCGCCGGAGTTGACCGTCTGCCGCCGCCACCAGCAGGCCGCCCGCCTGGTGCGCCGCCGCACCACCCCCACCGACCTGCACTCCTCCTTCACCGGCCTCGTCCGACACTGACCCCGGAAGACGCCACCATGACCAGGAACCGCGCCACCGCCGCCCAGCTGTTCGTCCCGCGCAAGCCCAGCCGCGCCGAGCGCCGGGCCGCCCGCAGGAGCTTCGCCGCAGCCCGAACCAAGGCCCGCGCCTTCCGACTCCCTTCCCGGGAGCGGGAGTTGACCGGGGCCGACCCCGAGCTGCAGCCGACCTACCCCGCCTCGGGGCGGCCCGGTGCCGCATCCGCCCGCGGCAGCCGGCTGCGCCTGCCCAAGCACCGGATGACCACCGCCGTCGCCGGCGGTGCCTACCCGTTCCTCGCGGAAGCCGGCCTCGGTGCCGAGGGCACATTCATCGGCCGCGACCTGCACGCCGAGGCCGCGTTCTGCTTCGACCCGTTCACCCTCTACAACTCCGGCCGGATCGAGGGGTTCACGAACCCGAACGCGGCCCTGTGCGGGGTGATCGGCATGGGCAAGTCCGCACTGGCGAAGTCGATCGCCACCCGGTCCATCGCCCACGGCTACAAGATCTACATTCCGTCCGACCCGAAGGGCGAATGGTCTTCCCTCGCCCGGGAGTTGGGCGGGCAGACCATCGCGCTCGGCCCCGGCCTGCCGGGCAGGCTCAACCCGCTGGACGCTCCGTCGCGGCCCGCCGGGGTGGACGAGGAGGAGTGGCTCGGCGAGGTCCGCAAGCGGCGCCTGCTGCTGCTGGCGAGCCTGGCGGCCACCGTGCTCAAGCGCGACCTGCTGCCGATGGAGCACACCGGCCTCGACGTCGCCCTCGACCTGGTCGTCGCCGAGGCCGAAGCCGCGGGCGTGCCTCCGCTGCTGGGCGACATCGCCCACACCCTCGGCCGCCCCGAGCGCCTGGACGCCGCCCTCGGCGACCACGGCGCCGGCCTCGGCCGGGCCGTCGACGACCTCGCCCACGCCTTCCGTCGGCTGGTCCACGGCGACCTGTCCGGCATGTTCGACGGCCCCTCCACCGTCGCCTTCGACCCGCACGCGCCGATGCTGTCGATCGACCTGTCCCGTCTGGGCAGCAGCGGCGACGACACCGCCCTCGTGCTGGCGATGACCTGCGCGAGTGCGTGGATGGAGGCGGCGCTGGCCGACCCGGACGGTGGGCGCCGCTGGGTGATCTACGACGAGGCGTGGCGGATCATGCGGCACGTCGGCCTACTCGAGCGCATGCAGCAGCAGTGGAAGCTCTCCCGGGGCCTGGGCATCGCCAACCTGCTCGTCCTGCACCGGCTCTCCGACCTGCTCGCGGCGGGCGACGCCGGATCGCGCGGCCGGGTCCTGGCCGAGGGCCTGCTCGCCGACTGCAGCACCCGGATCATCTACCGCCAGGAGCCCGACCAGATCGCGGCGTCCATGGCGCTGCTCGGCCTCACCGGTGTCGAGGCCCAGGCCATCGCCGCCCTGCCCCGCGGCCGGGGGCTGTGGAAGGTCGCCGGGCTGTCGTTCGTCGTCCAGCACCTGCTCCACCCGCGCGAGAAGGCGCTGTACGACACCGACTTCCGCATGGCCGCGCAGCCAACCACCCTGCTGACAAAGCAGGTTGAGGATCGATATGCCTGTTGACCGCGGCGTGGAACGCGCCGAGATCCCCCACTCCCTGCTCGTCGGCGAGGACTTCGCCGCCTTCGAATCCCTGATAGCCGCCCAGCGCGTGAAGCGGGGCAGCGGCCACGACGACAACTGGAAGCTGATCATGACCTTCAACGGCACGGACGAGCAGGGGCGGTGGACGTACACCACCGCCGCCTTCCAGACCGTCCCGCCCGATGAGATGACCCGGCCCGTTCCGCTGGGCTTCGTCGAGATCGACTTCAGCGAGGACGGGCAGGCGCTGCCGAACACCCCGCTCGGCGACGAGCGGCGCCGGACCATCGCCGTCCTCGCCCGCACCACCGCCGCTGTGCATCCGGCCACCGCGGCAACGAGCGCCCCCACCCCCGCCGCCTCGCCGGCGGCCGCGCGCCGCACCCGCTGAACCGCCCGGCCCGACCATCCGCTCGGGCCCCTTACCGAGAACCGTGAACACCCATGCCCACCAACGACGCCGTGCCCTTCCTCGACCACGCCCACCTCACCGAGGCCGACTTCGCGGCTTTCGAGCAGCTGTTCGCCGCTCACCGCGACGGCAACGACCGCGCCCACCCCGACTGGGAACTCGTACTCGCCCACACCAGCCACCTCGGCGGCGTACAGCAGGACTCCTACGCGGTCTTCCGCCCGATCGGCGACCGCGGGTCCTCCCTGCCCAACCACTGGGAGGCCAAGGTCTACCTCGACGAGGCCGGCCGCGTCCTGCCCGAGCAGCCCGGCCCACCAGCTCCCCTGCCGCCGCTCGCCACCGCGCTGGCCGCGCACCTGCCCGGCTGGTCGGCACGTCCCTGCCCGCTCAACCCCGGGCGGGACCTCGCCGAACTCACGGGGCGGCTCTGGGGCCGACACCCCTCGCAGTGGACCAGCGCCACCGCCCCGCACAGCGCCTTCGCCCTCGACGGACCCGGCGGCGAGCACCTGCTGGTCGTCCAGCCACACCCCGACGGGCAGGTCGTCCTCCGCTCGATGCTCCCCGACGACGCACCCGAGAACCAGTATCTCTGGTCGCCGCGACCGCCGGACCCGGCGGAGTTCTCCGCCGCCGCAGACGCCGCCGCGATGGCGGCCGAGGTCCGGGAGCGATTCGCCCCCGCCTACCAGCGGGCCGTCTGGTACGCACGCACCGCCGCCGTGGAAGACGCCCTCGTCTCCCTGGACGACCTGAGCGTCGCGTACGTCCTGCCGCCGAACACCCGGCGTTTCGGGGAACCCGAGGTCTTCGAGTCCGCGGCGGCCCGCGACCATGCTGCCTGGCAGCATCTCGACGTCCTGGCGGACCAAGGCCCCCACATCCTCGCCGGGATCCGGGCGGTGACCACCGCCGAGGACCGCCTCGACCCCGTCATCGGCCCCCAGCTGCACCGACTCCACCACGCCGAGGACGCGCTCGCCGGCATCCGAGAGGTCCGAATCCGGTGGGAAACCCTCACGACCCGCACCGCAAGCGATGACCCGGCCACCACTCGGATCCGCTCGTGGGCCGAGGACCAGCGCAACAGCGAGGCGTGGTCGCGCTCGGCGTGGGTCCCGGGCATGTCGCTGGCCGTGCTGGCCCAGGACGTCACCCGACGGATCGGCCGCCCCGTACCGAGCCGCGAGAAGCAGGTCGAGGCAGCCGTGGCCCGCACCGAACGCCGCGGGGCAAGTTTCACTGCCGAGCCGGCACCAGCAGCCTCGCCTCCCGCCACTGCCCCACGCCGTACCCGCTGACCGCACACCACCGAGGAGACCCACTCATGACCGATCTGGATCATCGGGCACACGAGGAGTTCCTCCCTCGACCCGGCACGTCGACCGCATCTCTCCCGCCAACCGACAGGGCTGCGCAGGAGTACGCCGTCCAGCGTCTGGCCTCCACCGGGCCGGGCGAGTTCCCGGAAACGCTTCACCAGCTCGTAAGTAGCGACTTCGGTGCGGTCAGCCGACTTCACGAACTCGTGAGCATGGCGGCGCAGTGGTGCCAGGACCGCGGTGCTCGGCGGTATGGGGTCGAGTTGGATTCCCTGGCGGAGCGGATCACCGAGATCGGCGAGGAGCTGCACCTCGTCAACGAGGGCCTCGCCGGTGAACTGGCCGGTCGGAGCGAGCGGCTGGCCGCCGCCGTCAGCCGCTCCCCCACCCGTCCTACGCGGACGCCGTCCCCTGCCGCCTCGCCCTCCGCTTCCCCCGTCCGTCTGGAAGCGCCGACGCCTGGCCGCCGTTCCGGGCGCTGACGCGACGCTCTACCACCGCTCCTCCGGCCGGGCCAAACCTCGGATCCTGCGGACCATCGACACCCCAGCCCCCGCTCTCGCAGGGGCGAGCGTCGTAGGAGCACCGCCATGCACCCCGTCACGTTCTCCAAGTCCGGCTTCGAGGTCACCGCCCACACTCGCCGCACCCCTCCGAACAACGAGTTCACCCCGATCACCACGCTCCTGGTGAACCGGGGCGTCGACTACACCATCGACTTCGAAACCGGCGACTACATCGACGCCCAGCTGCCGGACGGCAGCTTCCTGCTCGCCGGTCCCCAGTACGCCGACTACCAGGAACCCGGATGGACCGGTCCGCAGAACGGCTGGTTCGCGGAATGGCTCGAGGTCGGTGGCGAACCCAAACCCCTGTACGACAGCCAGCCGGGGCATCTCCACCACGAACACGGCACCGACACCGGGCCGCTGCTGGCCTGTATCGACGAGCACCTCGACCGGCGCGGTGTCCCCTCCGAGCAGGAGGTGCGGGAGCGGCTGGTGCGGGCCGAGTCGCTGCTGCACCGCGCCGGCTTCGTCCCCACCATCCAGAACGGTGTCGTCTGCCACCGCCTCCCGGCCGCGATGCTCGGTCCCGCCGAGCGACGGGTGGCCGTGACGAGGGCGGCCGACTACCTGCGGGCCGAGGGCTTCGGCGTCAACTGCCCGACGGACCTGACCGACTGGGCCGCCGAGCGGGCCACCCCCCCCGTCCCACTCGCTGACCCGCCTCGGCAAGGACATCGCGAAGGCCGGCCACACCGAGGAGGTGGTGGCCGCGCTCAGCGTGCTGACCGCCCCCGGTGACGGCGTGCTGGACCAGGCCATCGACGCGCTCCAGCAGACCGCCACCTGGTGGGAGGGGCTGAACTCGACCTCCTCCGATCCGCACTACGCCGCCCGGCTGCGCGAGGTCGCCAACCTGACCGACCGCTATGTCCAGGAGATCCGGGCGCTGCGGGGGGACCTCGCCGACCGGCACGCCGCGCACCCCCAGTCGGCGGCCCGGTCGGCGGCGAGCGGGCACGACCTGCGGGTGGCCGCCGCCCTCGCCTCCTCCCCTGCGTCCGAACGCACCCTCACCGGGCACCCCGCCGAGGCACTGCTCGCCGCCCAGCCCCCGGCCGCCGGCCGCCCCGCCGGCCGCAACCGCTGACCTCCGTACGGAAAGCCCGCCATGCCCACTTCGTCCCCGCAGCCCGAGGTCGTCCTCGGCCACCACCCCGACCACGGCGTCGTCGCCGCCCTGCCCACCCGGTCCGCCGCTGCGGCCTGGATGCTGGAGCGGCTGGAGTTCCAGCGCGTCGCCGACCACCCGCACCTGTACGCGCTCACCGAGCAGCACCGCGACACCCCGAACCGTCTCCGGTGGGCGATCAAGGTTCTCGACGGCGCGGGCTACGCCGTGCACAGCAACCTCTCGCTGGACACCGGGCCCGAGCCGCCAGCCGAGCTGCCCCAGCAGGTGGCCGCACCCGCGCCGGAGCGCGAGCCGGACGTGGTCTTCGCCGAGAGCCCGTCCTTGGGGGTGATCGGGGCGGTCGGCGACGGCCCGGCGCAGGAGGCCCACGCCGTGATGAGCAGTTGCGGCTGGTGGCGCCACGCGAACGCGGGCTTCTACTTGCCGCCCTTCCCACCCACCGACCCGCACCTCGGTGAACGGGATAACGCGCTGCGGGCGGTCGCCGTCACAGCGCGCGAGCTGCGCCGGGCCGGGTACCAGGTCGGCGTGCAGAGCCGGATCTCCGCCGAGGTCGCCGACCTCGCGCCGTCCACCCCCGCCACCACCGCTCGTGCGTTGCGCACGGCCGAGGCCGCGCTGCTCAGGAGCCCGGCGGCCCGGCAGGTGCCTACCGCGAAGGCGGGCCCGAGCGGGCCGCCGCCCACCGCCGTTGACCCTCGGGCCGCGTTCGCGCGCGCCCGCTGACCACCCTCCACCCGGTTTCGAGGAGATCCGCTGTGTCCACTCCAGCCACCACCGGCGAACAAGCCCCCGACTTCGTAATCTGGCGCCACCACCAGCGCCCCGACGTCCATGCCGCCCCCGGCCTGCTCCCGCAGCCCGTCGCCGACGCGGTCCTGCCCGCGCTCGGCTTCGAGCCCGACCCGGCCCGGCCCGGCTTCTTCACACTCACCGACCCCGAGCACGACGCCCAAGAGCGCGCCCGTGCGGCGGTGCGGGCCCTGCGCACGATGGGCTACCGCGTCGGCACCGAGCCCGCGTTCGACGTACCCGGCACCACCCTGCGCCACCGCGACGAGCCGGACGTCGTCTTCGGCGAACACCCCCACCTGGGGATCGTCGCCGCCGTCAGCGACGGCCTGCCGATCGACCCCGCACCGTTCCTCACTCAGGCCGGCTGGCACCACACCCGCGGCCTCGACATCTACCTCGCCCCCACCGCCGAGCGCGAGGCCGGCCTCGACGCCATCGCCGCCGCCAACGAACAACTGCAGCACGGCCGGTACAACGTCGCCGTCCAGCGCCACCTCGCCGCCGACGTCCACGCCCGCCGGGCCGACACCCGCGAACGCGGCCGAGCCCAGGGGCTCCCCGGCGCCCCGGCAAGGAGCACCCAGTCGGCCGCCGAGGCGGCTGCCGCGCCAGTGTCCGCCGAGCGCGCCGGCGCCCGCAGCCGCTGAACCCCCTCTCCCCAGAAGCAAGGAGCAACTCATGGCAGTGAAGAAGGTCTGGACGATCGCCCACTCGTGCGGGCACGAGAGCGAGCGAGACCTCGGCGACCGCCCGGCCGACCGCCGCGCCGGGTACGCCGACTGGCTGGCCCGGCAGGAGTGCACCAACTGCTGGCGCGCGGCGAAGGACGGCGACGAGGCCGACAAGGCCGCGTGGCTGGCGGCCAAGCGTGCTGAGGAGCAGGTGGAGTCCGATGCCTGGTCCGAGCGGTACCGGATGCCGCCGCTGGAGGGCACCGAGCGGGGCACCGCCTGGGGCGTGCGCTGCCGCCACCAGGTGCTCGCCGCCGCCTACACCGCCCTCGTGCTGGAGGGCGGCCTGCCCGAGGCCGACTGGGAGCAGGTCGAGGAGCAGGCCCGCACCGTGACCCGCGCCGGCTGGTGGATCGACCAGCGCGCCTCCGAACCCGGCGACCTGCAGGAGCTGCTGGAGGCCGCCACCGCCGCCGACCGGCCCACCGAAAACCCCTTCGTCTGACCTGCCCTGCACCCGAAACCCAACTCCCCTTCCCCTGCAAGCGATTCGGAAAAACCGCCATGCACGTTCCCCCTTCTGCACTGCACCGTCCGGCGCACCGAGAGCACCCTCGACCTGTTGAACGCACTGTTCACCCTCAGCGACGACCAGGACTTCGAGCCGATCCTGCTCGAAGCAGGCGGGTTCGCAGATTCCTGGATGGCCAACAACAGGAACCCGCGCGCCGAGTGCCCTCCAGGGTCGTTCAGCACGCGGGTTCGGCGGGCTCGGTGAGCTGATCTGCTCTGGCTCAACTGTCCAGGCATCGCTTGCTGAGCCAGGCGACCATCTCGGGGTCGTGGTGGTCGAAGAACAGGGTCTTGACGGTGCGACGCGCGGCTGGTGCATCGTGGTCGACCCTGGCCGGTGCGAGGTGGCCCTGGCGTTACTTGCCGCTGTAGACGGGGAAGGCGCTGTGCTCGCCGTAGTCCACGTCGCGCAGGTTTCGCAGGGCGTCCATGTCGTCGCCGGAGATCTCGAAGTCGACCTCGGCGTTGGAGCGCATGTGCTCGGGGTTGGCCGTCTTGGGCAGCGACACCGTGCCCAGCTGGAGGGTGTAGCGGATGCACAGCGGGGGGACGGACACGCCGTACCTGTGCGCCATCGCCTGGACTTCAGCGTTCTTCAGGATTGCGCCGTGGGCGATCGGCGAGTACGCCTCGACGAGGATCTGCTTGCTCTCGCAGTAGGCCAGCAGGTCGGAGGGGGTGTTGCCGGCATGCACGAGCAGCTGGTTGACGTGCGGGACGACGCTCGCGCCCTGCAGGATGTTCTCCAGGTCGTGCTGCTGGAAGTTGGAGACGCCGATGGATCGGATCTTGCCGGCCCGGTGGGAGTCCTCCAGGGCGCGCCACGCCTCGCGGTTTCCCTGGGCGTAGTCGCCGCCGCGGAAGTCGTTCCACGGCTGCGGGCTGTGGATCAGCATCAGGTCGACGTGGCCCAGGCCCAGCTTCTCCAGGGAGCCGTCGATCGCGGCGAGTGCCTGGTCGTAGTCCTTGATCTCGGCGGCGAGTTTGGTCGAGACGAACAGCTCGTCGCGGGGCACCCCCGAGGTGCGCACGCCCTCGCCGACGCCGCGCTCGTTGCCGTATGCCTGGGCGGTGTCGATGTTGCGGTAGCCGATCCGGACGGCTGCGCGGACCGCGTCGGCCGCCTTGTCGTCGTCGATGAACCAGGTGCCGAGCCCCAGCCGGGGGATCTCGACGCCGTTTGCCAGTGTGTAGGTCTCGTCCAGGACGGTCATGCGTTCGCTCCGTTCTTCGGCAGCTTCCCGTACGCCTCGTCGGTGACGGGCTCCAGCCATTCGTTGCTGACGTTCTCGCCAGGGGTGATGAGGGCGACGTGGGAGAACCACGCGTCGGCCTTCGCGCCGTGCCAGTGCTTGGTGCCCGCCGGGACGCGGACCACGGTTCCCGGCTCCATGCTGACCGGGTCCTCGCCTTCGGCCTGGTACCAGCCGCTGCCCGCCGTGCACAGCAGGATCTGGTCACCGCCGCCTGCCGTGCCGTGGTGGATGTGCCAGTTGTTGCGGCAGCCCGGCTCGAAGGAGACGTTGCTGACGGGAACGCTCCCCGAGGCGAGGGAGGCCAGGTAGCTCTGGCCGATGAAGTACTGCGCGAAGGCGTCGTTCTTCTCCCCGAGGGGGAAGATCTGGTCGAATCCGCCTGCGGTCATTGCGCTCTCTCCTTGCGGTCCGGCACGGCCTGCCGGTCGTGCGGAGTGTCGTTGTGTCGCTCGCGCCGAGGGTCAGGCGGAGCGCTCGTCGGCGATCTTCTTCAGCTGCGTGATCGCGGTCATGGCGTTGGGCCAGCCGGCGTAGAACGCCAGGTGCGTGATCGCCTCGGACAGCTCCTCCACGCTCAGCCCGTTGTCCAGGGCGACACCGAGGTGATAGCCGAGCTGCTCGCTGCGGTACAGCGCCGCCAGGACGCTCACGGTCACCAGGCTCCGGTCGCGCGGCGACAGTCCGGGGCGCTCCCAGACGTCACCGAAGAGGACCTCGTCGGTGACCTCGACCAGCTTCGGGGCGATTGCGGCAAGCGCCCGGGGCGCGGACTGCTTCGGCATGACAGATGACTCCTTGATCGAATGGTGTGGGCCGGGCCGGTTCCACGGTGAGCCCGACCGGGTCCCAGGGCAGCCGCGGCATCGCGCGTCCAACCGGTTCCCGACCGCTGGCGCGGCCTCCGACATCGAGGAAACCCCAGCTCAAGGAAGGGGAGAAGGGTCTGCTGTTACAGGTACTGGCAGGACCCCCCACGCCTGCGCCGTCCGGCTTAGCGTGGAAGACATGAGCACCGAGAGCGACATCCGCGAGTTCCTGGCCTCCCGCCGCGCCAAGCTCACCCCGCAGCAGGCCGGGCTGCCCGCCTACGGCGGCAACCGGCGCGTGCCCGGCCTGCGCCGCGAAGAAGTCGCCCTGCTCGCCGGCGTCAGCATCGACTACTACGTCCGCCTGGAGCGCGGCCACCTCGCCGGAGCCTCCGAGGAGGTTCTCGACGCCGTCGCAGGCGCCCTCCAGCTCGACGACGCCGAACGCGCCCACCTGTTCGACTTGGCCCGCGCCGCCGCCAAACGCCCCGCCCGCCGCACCCGCCGCCCCACCGGAGCGCTCCCGGACAGCGTCCTGCGCGTCCTGGCCTCCATGACCGACTCCCCGGCCTTCATCCGCAACGGCCGCCTCGACATCCTCGCCACCAACCCCCTCGGCCGCGCCCTCTACGCCCCCCTGTTCCCCGACCCCACCGCGAAGACCACCAACATCGCCCGCGCCCAGTTCCTCACCCCCGAAGGCCGCGACTTCTTCCCCAACTGGGAAGTGGGCGTCAACACCACCGTCGCCCTGCTGCGCACCGAAGCCGGACGCACCCCGCACGACAGCGAACTGACCGGGCTCATCGGCGAACTCGTCACCCGCAGCGAGGAGTTCCGCACCGCCTGGGCCAAGCACAACGTGCGCCTGCACCACACCGGCCGCAAGGCATTCCACCACCCGGCCGTCGGCGACCTCACCCTCGACTTCGACGCCATGGAACTACCGGCCCAGCCGGGGCTGACCCTGACCGCCTACAGCGCCGCCCCCGGCACCCCCGATCACGACGCCCTGCAACTCCTCGCCAGTTGGGCCGCTACCGCCGAGACGGGGGCATCCAGCGCAGGCGAGGAGCAGGACCGAGTATTCGACCGCTGACCCGGGGGAAGGCCATCTTCGGGCGGCGGCCCGACCACGGGCGCACCGGAACGCACCCGACACCCGCGGTCCTGCTCGCGGGGCAGGCCGGCAGATTCCTCGCGCGGTTCCGGCGGGAGTCCTCTCCGGGGTCGCGTGGTGGCCGTGGGCTACCAGGGAGCAGTGCGGGCGGGCGCCTGGGCGCGGGTGTGCCGGGGTGCCTGGGACCGCAGGGCCGGGTGGTGCCGGGAGGTCAGCTGTCGAGGCGGCGCTTGCTGAGCCAGGCGACCATCTCGGGGTCGTGGTGGTCGAAGAACAGGGTCTTGCCGGTGTCGAGGGCGGCGATGGCGGTCATCTGGTCGTCGGTGAGGGCGAAGTCGAAGACGTCGATGTTCTGCGCCATCCGGTCGGGGTTGACGGACTTGGGGATGGTGACGATGTCGCGCTGGATGAGCCAGCGCAGCACGACCTGGGCGACGGACTTGCCGTGCGCATCTCCGATGGCGGCGAGGACGGGGTGGGTGAACAGGTCGTTCTTGCCTTCGGCGAAGCCACCCCACGCCTGGTGCTGCACCCGGTGCTCGCGCATCAGGGCGTGGTCGGCGGTGCGCTGGAAGAAGGGGTGGGTCTCGATCTGGTTGACCTGCGGGGCGGTCTCGTTGTTGAGGATCAGGTCGAGGAGGCGGTCGGGGTAGAAGTTGGCGACGCCGATCGCCCGGGTCAGGCCCTCGCGGTTCGCGGTCTCCATGGCGCGCCACTGGCCGTAGACGTCGCCGTAGGGCTGGTGCATCAGGTACAGGTCGACGTGGTCGAGGCCGAGCTTGGCCAGGGACGTCTCCAGGGCGCGGCGGGCGTTGTCCTGGGCGGGGGCGTCCTGGACCCACAGCTTGGTGGTGACGAACAGGTCCTCGCGGGGGATGCCGCTGTTCTTGATGGCGTGGCCGACGGCTTCCTCGTTGCCGTAGGCGGCGGCGGTGTCCAGCAGCCGGTAGCCGACCTCCAGGGCCTGGGTGACGGCGCGTTCGGTCTGGTCCGCGTCGATCTGGAAGACGCCGAAGCCGAGGATCGGCATCTGGACGCCGTTGTTCAGGGTGACGTGCTGCACGGGGAGTCTCCTGGAGCTGGTGTTCGGGGGTGTGGGGTGGTGGAGGGCCCGGTGGGCGGTGCGCGGCTGCCGGTGGTGTTCACGGCGTCAGGAGCGTTCCATCATGCGCATGCCCGCTTCGTTGTGGGTGTCGCCGGCAGCCGGGGGCAGGGCGCTGAGCCGGTTGAGCTGGTCGTCGGTGAGGCGGACGGCGTCGGCGCCGGTGTTCTCCTCGACGCGGGCCACGCGGCGGGTGCCGGGGATGGGCGCGATGAAGTCGCCCTGGGCGAGCAGCCAGGCCAGCGCCACCTGTCCCGGGGTGGCGTCGATCTCGGCGGCGATGGCGGCGACCTGGTCGGCCAGGCGCAGGTTGTGTTCGAAGTTGGCGCCGGTGAAGCGGGGGTTGTCGGCGCGGAAGTCGGTGGCGTCGAACTGGCCGGTGGAGCGGATCGTGCCGGTCAGGAAGCCGCGGCCGAGCGGGGAGAAGGGGACGAAGCCGATGTTCAGCTCGCGCAGGGTGGGCAGGACGTGGGCTTCGGGGTCGCGGGTGAACAGGGAGTACTCGGACTGCACCGCGGTGACGGGGTGGATGGCGTGGGCGCGGCGGATGGTGTCGGGCCCGGCCTCCGAGAGGCCGATGTGCCTGATCTTGCCTTCGGCGACGAGTTCGGCCAGGGCGCCGACGGTCTCCTCGATGGGGGTGCCGGGGTCGACACGGTGCTGGTAGTACAGGTCGATGCTGTCGGTGCCCAGGCGCTTCAGGGAGCCTTCGACGGCGGCGCGGACGTTGGCCGGGCTGCTGTCGGTGCCGCCCTGGTGGCCGGTGTGGGAGATCAGGCCGAACTTGGTGGCCAGCACCACCTGGTCGCGGCGGCCCTTGAGGGCGCGGCCCACCAACTCCTCGTTGGTGTAGGGGCCGTAGACCTCGGCGGTGTCGAGGAGGGTGACGCCCAGCTCCAGGGCGCGGTGGATGGTGCGGATCGACTGGTCGTCGTCGGTACCGGCGCCGGTGTAGCCGTGGGACATGCCCATGGCTCCCAGGCCGATGCGGGCCACGTCGAGGTCGCGCAGCTTGATGTGCTTCACGGGAAGGCCCTGTTCGTTGGCTGGTAGGGGGCCGGTCGCCCGGCGCCCGGGGCGGGTGGTCAGGGGGTGAGGAGGGCCTTGAGGACGCGTCGGTCGGCCATCGCCCGGTAGGCGTCGGGGGCCTGCTCCAGGGGGAGGGTGCGGTCGAAGACCCGGCCGGGCCGGATCGTGCCGTCCAGGACATCGGGCAGGACGGCGTCGATGTAGTGGCGGGCGGGGTCGACGCCGCCGGTCAGCGTGATGTTCCGCATGATCATCTCCATGCCGATCGGCCCCTCGGTGTAGGACGGGACGCCGACCCGGCTGACCGTCCCGCCGTCGCGGACGGCGGCGAAGGAGGTAGTGAGGGTCTGCATCGAGCCGACGCACTCCAGCACCGCGTCCGCGCCCCGCCCCGCGGTCAGCTGCCGCACCTGCTCGGCACCCTCCTCGCCGCCGGCCAGCACGACGCCGGTGGCGCCGAACTCCACGCCCAGGTCGGTGCGTTCGGTGTGGCGGCCCAGCAGGATCACCTGCTCGGCGCCCAGCCGCTTCGCCGCGAGGACCGCGCACAGGCCCACCGCGCCGTCCCCGACCACGGCGACGCTGCTGCTGGGGCGGACCCGGGCGGTGACGGCGGCGTGGTGGCCGGTGCAGAACACGTCGGTGAGCGTCAGCAGCGAGGGCAGCAGCGCCTCGTCCACGGCGGCGGGGATCTTGACCAGGGTGCCGTCGGCCTGCGGGACGCGTACGGCCTCGCCCTGGCCGCCGTCGACGCCGTCGAAGCCGTACCGGCCGCCCTGCGGACAGGAGGTCTGCAGGCCGTGTTCGCACCACCAGCAGGTGTTGTCGGCGTAGGTGAACGGCGACAGCACCAGGTCGCCGCGCTTGAGGCCGGTCACCTCCGGGCCGACGTCCTCGACGGTGCCGAGGAACTCGTGGCCCATCTGCCGGCCGGTGCCGCCGGCGGGGGCGGAGCGGTAGGGGTGCAGGTCGCTGCCGCAGACCGCGGCGCGCAGCACCCGCACGATCGCGTCGGTCGGGTTCTTGATCACCGGGTCGGGCACGTCCTCGACGCGTACGTCTCCGGCTCCGTACAGCAGGGTTGCTCGCATGGGTCCCAATCTCCTTGAGCGGGTCGGCGGCGGCATCCGCTCGGCCGCCGGGCGGGGCGGGGGGTCAGGTGCGGGGGGCGCGGGCGCGCAGGGCGCCCAGGGCGGCGGTGGCGGCCAGCAGGACGGCGGCGGCAAGCAGGCCGGTGCGCATGCCGTGGGTGAAGGAGGCTCCGGTGACCAGGGCGCCGTAGACGGCGACGGCCACGGCCCCGCCCACCTGGCGGAAGGTATTCAGCACGCCGGAGGCCAGCCCGGCCCGCTCGGCGGGGACGGAGGCCAGCATCAGGCCGGTCATCGCCGGGACCGCGAGGGTGCCGCCGAACGACACGGGCATCAGCGCCAGCGCGACCGCCCACACCGGTGCCGTGGCCGGCAGCAGGCACAGCACCAGCAGCCCGGCGCCCATCACCACCTGCCCGGCGACCATCGTCGCCCTGGCGCCGAAGCGGCGCGTCGCCGCCGCCGAGACGAAGGACACGCCCACACTCTGCAGCGTCATCGGCAGGAACAGCAGCCCGGTGACCGCGGCCGACAGGCCGCGGAAGGTCTGGAAGTACAGGCTGAACAGGAACGTCACCCCGTAGAAGCCGACGTTCAGCGCGAACCCGGCCGCCAGCGCGGCCACCACCGGGCGGGAGCGGAACAGCTCCAGCGGCATCATCGGCGCCCGCACCCGCGCCTGGCGGGCCAGGAACACGGCCGCCGCCGCCACCGCGAGCACCAGCGCCGCCACGATCCGGGCACTGCCGAACCCGGCCTGGCCGCCCTCGATCAGCGCGTAGGTGAGCGCGCCCAGCGCCGCCACCGCGGCGACCTGCCCGACCACATCGAACGGCACCGCCCGCCGCGGCGAGGACGGGGCGCGGCCCAGCAGCACCAGCGCCAGCGCGCCGACGGGCAGGTTGATGAAGAAGATCCACCGCCAGTCCCACCCGGCCAGCGCCCCGCCCACCAGCGGGCCTGCCGCCGAACCCACCGAACCGCCCACCGCCCACAGCGCCAGCGCCCTCGTGCGCCGCTCCGCGTCCGGGAACGCCTCGCGGATCAGCGCCAGCGTCGCCGGCATCATCACCGCCGCCCCCGCGCCCTGCACCAGCCGTGCGCCCACCAGCACCCCCAGCGTCGGCGCCAGGGCGCACAAGGCCGACGCCGCCAGGAACAGCACCAGCCCCAGGCCGAACGCCCGCTTCGCGCCGATCCGGTCCGAGACCGACCCGGCCGACAGCAGCAGCGCCGCCAGCATCAGGGTGTAGCCGTCCACCACCCACTGCAGCCCGCCGATCCCGCCACCCAGATCGGAGCCGATCGCGGGCAGCGCGACGCTGACGATCAGCGCGTCCAACGTGATCACGAAGAACCCCAGCAGCGCCGCCCCCAACGCGAACCCCGCACCCGCCACCGGCGCTGCGGCGGTGCCGGACGGGGCCGGGCGGTCGGTGACGGGGACAGCGGCGGGCATCGGGGGGCCTCCGGAAGCAGGGCGAGCGGTCATGCCCTCCAGACAACCGCGCCCCGACCGTCCACGGGGCACTCAAGCAGACCCTGACAAGGACCCCTACGCCCGTGCCCCCGCGAGCAGCCCGGCCGTAGGGTCGAAGGCATGGACCGCCGCACCGAGATCCGCGACTTCCTCACCACCCGCCGGGCCCACGTCACCCCCGAACAGGCCGGCCTCACCCCCTCCCCGCTCGACCGCGCCCGCCGCGTCCCCGGCCTGCGCCGCGAGGAAGTCGCCCAACTCGCCGGCGTCAGCGTCCCCTACTACACCCGGCTGGAGCGCGGCGACGCCCGCGGCGCCACCGACGCCGTCCTCGACGCCATCGCCCGCGCCCTGCTGCTGGACGACGCCGAGCGTGTCCACCTCTTCGACCTGGTCCGCGCCGCCAACGCCGCCGCCACCGGCCCGGCCGGAGCGGCCCGCCCCGCCCGCCGGCCCGTCCGCCCCGGCCTGCGCAACCTCGTCGAGACGATCAGCGGCGTCCCCGCCTACCTCCGCAACGCCCGCCTCGACCTCCTCGCGGGCAACACCCTCGCCCGCGCCCTGTTCGCCCCGGTCTTCGACAGCCCCGCCCGCCCCGCGAACGCCGCCCGTTTCACCTTCCTCGACCCCGCCGCCCCCGCGTTCTACCCCGACTGGGCCACCGTCGCCGACCAGAACGTCGCCACCCTGCGCGCCGAAGCCGGACGCAACCCCCACGACAAGGCCCTCACCGACCTGATCGGCGAACTCTCCACCCGCGGCGGCGACGCCTTCCGCCAGCGCTGGGCCCGCCACGACGTCCGCCACCACCGCGCCGGCGCCAAACGCATCCACCACCCTCTCGTCGGCGACCTCACCTTCACCTACGAGACCACCCGACTCACCGCCGACGACGGCCTCTACCTCATCCTCTGCGCCGTCCCACCCGGCAGCCGCGACGCCGAAACCCTCGACCTCCTCGCCAGCTGGAACAGCCCCCGACCCACCGAGCAGGCCAACCGGCCCTGACGCTGACCGGTTACCGGGGCAGCTTGCCGGGGTCCTCGGTGAGACCGAAGAGCCGCATGAGCTTGAGCGGGTCGCCGGTGGCAAACGCCTCGTCCAGGATGCGGTCCTGGCGGAGCCGGTCAAGCGTGCACCCCTTGGGCAGGACCGGGTTCAGCTTCATGGTGTTCCGGGCCACGGCCGGGTGGTCCGGGTCGAGGGCCGTCTTCTGGGTGACCAGCAGGTGGGGGTTGACGCTGGTGGGCCAGCGCCGGTGGCGGTAGGTGAGCCAGTCAGCGGCCAAGCGGTGGGTGAACTCCTCCAGGTAGAGGGTGTGGCGCCGCATGCCGCGGCGCAGGACGAGGGTGCCGCGGGAGAGATACAGGTCAGCGGTGAGCGCGTTGCGGATCTCGGAGGCCGGGGCAGCGTGGACGGCGGCCAGGACGGACGCTGGGCCCGGCTGCACAACGACGAGGTCTTCGCCCGCTTCGCCTGCGAGAAGTTCAGCCGGGACCGCACCGCCTCGGTCCGCTGACGCACTCGGCCCGTCGCCACCGGCTACTACCACCGTCCGGCGGCCCGGCCAAACCAACGGATCCGCAGATCCTCTCCCCATCAGCCTGTTCGCCGGGCCCGCCACCGTCCGAGAGGGGACCGACCGTCGTGATCGCCCACCTGCAGCGCGCCACCAGCACGGCCGCGCTGATCCCCGTCCTGTACGGGCACGACGCTCCGCACTTTCGGCTGCGGCCCCGGCTGATCGGGGCCGACTACCGCGGCTCGCACCAGCAGCTGCCGCTGTTCGGCGACCCCCGGGAGGTCCTGGGCGGCGGCGTGCTGGACGCCCCGGCCGCCCGGATCGGCGCCCGGGCTCCCGAGCGGCCGGTGTGGCTGTGCTCGGTGCGCTCCGACCCGCGCCACCCCGATCTGACCGACACCCAGTGGGCGGATGTCGCCCGACGCCTGGTCACCGTCACCGGTCTCGCCCTCGACGGCGACCCGAACGGGTGCCGGTGGGCGGCGATCCGCACCCTCGACCGCTCGGTGCACATCGTCGCCACCGTCGTCCGCGAGGACGGTTCCATCCACAGCACCTACCGGGACGCCTTCCACGCGCAGGCAGAGTGCCACCGCATCGCCGCCGACCTCGGCCACCTCGTGCACACCGTCCCCTCCGTCACCACCGCCAAGGACTACCGCATGCCCACTCCACCGATCGCCATCGGCCTCGAACCCAGCGGCGCCGTCGTCGCCAAGGGCGCCGGCGACGACCTCGCAGCCACCCTGCTCAAGCACGCTGGCTTCGCCGAGAAGGGCGACTGGTACGGCCGCCGGCACCGGCTGCCCACCACCACCGCCCCGGCCGACCGCGCCGCCATCGCCACCCACGCCGCCGAGATGCTGCGCGCCGCCCGCTACGACGTCGACCTCGACCCCCGGCTCGACACCACGCTGCCCGGCAACCCCGGCGACCGGAACCAGCTCTCCGCCGGCGACCAGCTCCTCCAGGTCACCGACCGGATCCGCGGTGCCACCAGCTTCGATGAACTCGCCGAAGCGCTCGACCAGGTGCTCGACCCCGACGGCGGCATCCTGGACCGCGTCCACGACATGCTGGAGGCCGCCTCCGAGCAGGCCACCGACCTCGACCCCGAGCAGTATGCGCTCTCCGACCGCCTCGGCTTCGCCGCCGACTTCGTCTCCGCCGCCCAGGGCGAGCTGGCCGGGCTGCTCGACGAAGTGCAGCGCGCCCAGTCCCACGACGCTCCCGCCGACACCGCGTCCCGCTCCGCCACCGCCGACGCGGCCCGCGCCACCTCCCCCGCCGTCACCGCCCGAGGGGTGACCGCCTCCACGCCGCCCGCCGCACCCCCGCAGGCAGTCGTGCCCCGGCAGACGGGACGCACCCGGTGACCGGCACCCCCACGGCTCCCGGGGGTGGGTGCGGTGCCTGAGTACTACTCGTCGATCGGCGAGGCGGTCGGTGCCGCGATGCGCCACAACATCGCCCTCGCCCACGACCCGCAAGCCGACCCGCCCCTGCAGGTCCGCTACTTCCCGTCCCCGGCCGCCGACCCGTACTCGGTGCCCGGCATGATCGCGCGGCTGGAGGTGACGGCGGACCCGGGCGAGGTCGCCGCGATCGTGGAGGAGGCGACCGGCGCCCTGGTCGGCCCGCTGCCGCAGCTGACCGAGCTGGTCGCCGCCAGCGCCGACTGGGCCCGGGCCCGGCTCGACTTCGACTTCCCGGAACCAGACGTGGCGGCCTTCGACCTGTGGACGCGCCTGGCCTCCGTCCACTCCATGCTGGTCTACGCCCAGGAAGAGCTGGAGGCCGTCGTCGGCGACATCGCCGAGATGCCGGCCGCGCTTAGCGACCCGCGGCACCACGAGATGGTCCAGGTCAAGCGGACCCGGGAGCTGCTGCACGACGTCATGGGCCACGGCCCCTCCGACGCGGAGGCGATGCGGCAGCAGGCCGCCGTCTCCTACTCGCCCCGCGCCACCGCCCGCCGCACCGCGAGCCCCGGAGGCGAGGCTGCGGCACCAGCGGCCAAGCCGCCCTCGTCACCCGGCCGCACCCGCTGACCACCGGCCTTCACCTACCAGGAAGTTGCTTCCCTCCATGCCCGACCACCACTTGCCGGAGCTGACGGCCCGGCTGTCCGGAACCGCTACACCCGCCGAGGTCGCCGACGTACTCGACGCGGTCAACACCGTCAGCGCCGACCGGGCCGGGATCCTCCCGCAACTCACCGACCTCCTCGCCACAGCAGCCAACTGGTCCAGGGCCAGGGTCGACGCCACCCACCCGGACTACAACCCGGCCAGCGTCGCCTGGGAGCAGCTCGCCAACGCCCACCACTACCTGCGCAATGTCGAGGTGCTGCTGGGGCGGGTCCAGGACCACCTCGACGACTGCACCGGCGCCGTGGTCGATCCCGCGCACCGGTACGGAGTGGCCTTCCGGACCCGGGAGCTGCCGCACGGCGCTGCGAATCCGGAGCACTCCGACGCCGAAGCGAAGCGGCAGCAGGCCGCCCGCTCCAGCTCGCCCAACAGCGCCGGCCACGCCGCGCACCCCGGAACCGAACCCGGCGCTCCCCCGGCCGGGCCGCCTGCCACCGCCGCGCCCGCCGTCCACGGCCGCTGATCCACCCATCACCAGCTCGCGACCCTCAAAGGACCTCCTTCATGGGCAACTTGGCAGACACCTACGGCACCGACGTCGAGATCTACCGCGGCGGCGACGGGCTGGTCTGGGCCGACTGCCGCACCGACGCCCCTGAGGTCATCGGCCTCGTCCTGCGCCGGTTCGGCTTCACCGCGCCGACCGACCCCGGCAACCCCGCCTCCTACAACCTCCCGCCCGGCCTGCCGGGCCCTGAGCAGCAGGTCGCCGCGTCGAGTGCGACCGGGCTGCTGGACGGCTTCGGGTTCCGGGTCGCCGTCGAGCCCGAGCTGATCGTCGGCTACGTCAGCAACAACAGCGCCGTACCCGACCGGCAGCGCATCGCTGCCGCCCGCTTGGCCTCCCCCTCCGCCAGGACCGGTCCCGAACCGGTTCCCGCTGCCGCCCCGTCGGCCGTACCCCGTACCACCGGCCGCACCCGCTGAAACGTTTCTTCCCTGAATTCAAGGAGCAACCCGTGACCCGCACGAGAACTGAGCGCGCCCCGCCCCTGCCCGCTCGCACCCGCCTGGAACCCCCTTGCCCTCCCCGCGCACCAGCGCGCCGTCGACCACCACCGGCACCGACGCGCTCCTCTACCTCCTGTTCGGCCTACTCGGGGCCGCCCTCGCCTTCGGCTCCCTGGCCTGGCTGACCGGCAACGCCGCCAACGCCCTTGTCGGCAGCGGGCCGTGGGCCCACTTCAGCGCCGCCGACGCCCTGCTGCACCCCGACGCCCTGTGGCCGCACCTCGGCGCCACCGCGCTGCTGGTCTCCGCCCGCGTCGTCCCCGGCCTGCTCACCGCCGCCCTGACCGCCACCGCCCTGGTGCTGTGGGCGCGCCACCGCGCCGGCGCGAAGACCGGTCTCGCCCGCAAGGCGGACCTGGCACCGCTGCTGGACAAGGAAGTCACCGCCAAGGCCCGTGACCTGCGCCCGAGCCTGAACGGCCGGGAGTGCAAAAGAGGTCGAGCCCAATGACCGGGGCATCCTGGTCGGCACCCTGTCGCCCGGCAAGGCCGAGGTCCGTGCGTCCTGGGAGGACGTCCTCGTCGCGATCATGGCGCCCCGTTCCGGGAAGACGTCCGGCATCGCGATCCCGGCGATCCTCGCCGCCCCCGGCCCGGTGCTGCTCACGTCGAACAAGGCGGCCAACGACGCGTTCACCGCGTGCTTCGACGCGCGGGCGAAGGTCGGCACCGTCTGGACGCTCGACCCACAGCAGATCGCCCACCACCCGCGCGAGATGTGGTGGGACATCCTGGCCGACGCCCGCGACCTCGCCGGTGCGAAGCGGCTCGCCGGGCACTTCGTCACCGCGTCCGTGGACGAGTCCAGCGGCTCCGACTTCTGGTCGACCGCCGCCGCCAACACCCTCGGCGCGCTCTTCCTCGCCGCCGCCAGCCACCGGCGCCCGATCACCGACGTGCTGGCCTGGCTCGCCTCCCCGGCCGACCGCACTCCCGTCGACCTGCTCGCCGACGCGGGCCACCACGCGGTGGCCGCCCAGCTCCAGGGCACCGTCACCGGCGCCACCGAGACCAGGGACGGTATCTACGAGACCGCGCGCCAGTACGCGAGCTGCCTGCTGGACCCGGAGATCGCCGCGTGGGTCACCCCGGCGCCCGGCCTGCCGGAGTTCAAGCCGTTCGACTTCGCCGGCTCCCGCGACACGCTGTTCCTGCTCAGCAAGGACGGCGGCGGCTCCGCCAGCGCGATCATCGCGGCAGCGGCAGACGCGGTGATGCGCGCGGCCGTGATCGTCGCCGAGCGCAGCGGCGGACGGCTCGACCCGCCTGCGCTGTGCGTCCTGGACGAGGCCGCCAACGTGTGCAAGATCAGCGATCTGCCGGACTTGTACTCGCACTTGGGCAGCCGCGGGGTCATCCCGATCACGATCCTGCAGTCCTACCGGCAGGGCCAGCGGTGCTGGGGCGAGGCCGGCATGGACGCCCTCTGGTCCGCCGCGACCGTCAAGATCGTCGGCAGCGGGATCGACGACGCCGACTTCGCGGACAAGCTGTCGCGGCAGATCGGCGAGCACGACGTGCAGACCGTCTCCGTCTCCAACTCCGATGGCGGGAAGTCGACTTCCGTCTCGATGCGCACCGAGCGGATCCTGCCTCCGGACCAGATCCGGGCACTGCCCAAGGGCAAGGTGCTGCTGTTCGCGACCGGGATGCGGGTGGCGATGCTGAACCTCCGCCCCTGGTACAAGGAGCGCTCCGTCAAGGAGATCGGCCCGGCCTCCGCCCGCGCCACCAAGGCCATCACCGAGCGCGCCCTCGCCAAGAGCCAGGACGACTTCACCCTCTCGGCCTGACTGCCCCCGGCGGCGCCGATCGAGACCTTCCGGCCGGCGCCGCCACCCCTCCCCCTCTTCTTCTCCGGGCGTTCCCGCCGCGTGCGCCCGTTCCCCC
This sequence comes from Kitasatospora sp. NRRL B-11411, assembly GCF_000721345.1. Lineage (NCBI taxonomy): Bacteria > Bacillati > Actinomycetota > Actinomycetes > Kitasatosporales > Streptomycetaceae > Kitasatospora > Kitasatospora sp. NRRL B-11411. The sequence continues at coordinate 37,184 of NZ_JOGH01000018.1, forward strand.
TTCAAGGACCACCCCGTGACCACAACTACCTCTCCCGTCCTGCGAGTTCTCTCGCTCGGTGCCGGGGTCCAGAGCAGTGTGCTGCTGATGCTGGCTGCCGAGGGCCACCTGCCCCGCCTGGATTACGCGATCTTCGCGGACACCGGCTGGGAGCCCCGCTCGGTCTACGCCCACCTGGACCGCATCGAGCAGGAGGTCGCCGCTCCGGCCGGGATCCCGATCCTGCGTGTGTCCTCGGGCAACATCCGCGACGACGCCCTCGACCCCACGAAGCGCTTCGCGTCGATGCCGCTGCACATCCTCAACGCCGACGGCGGCGACGGCATGTCGCGTCGGCAGTGCACCGGCCAGTACAAGATCAAGCCGATCAAGGAGAAGGTCCGCGAACTCCTCGGCCGCCCCTACCCGCAGCGGGTGCCGGGCGGGGTGTTCGTGGAGCAGTGGATCGGCATCTCGGTGGACGAGGTGCACCGCGCCAAGGACGCCGACGTCGCCTACATGAAGAACCGCTTCCCCCTGCTCGAACAGGGTCTGACGCGGACGGACTGCCTGCGGCTGCTGCGCGCTCGCGGCTTCGAGTCGACCCCGAAGTCGAGCTGCCTGGGGTGCCCGTACCACGGCAACGCCCAGTGGCGGGCGCTGCGCGACACCTCACCCGAGGAGTGGGAGGACGTCGTCGCGTTCGACCGCGCGATCCGCAGCGGCAACGCCCGAGCGACCGCGAAGGGCACCCCGCTGCTGGGCCAGGCGTACCTGCACCGCAGCCGCCGCCCGCTGGACCAGGCGCCCATCGACCGGGTCACCGCGCACGAGTGGGCCGGGCGCCAGACGGACGTCTTCGACGCCATCGCCGACGCCGAACTGGAGGCCGGTGACGTGGACGGCTGCTCGCCCTGGGCCTGCCGCTCGGGCACGCCCGTTGCCGCCGAACGTCTCACCCTCGCGGCCTGACCTCCTTTCCCCACAACGGAGTTATCCCGATGAATAACTCTTCTTCCCCCCGGGGCGAGCGCCTGGTCGGTGCTCCGGTCGTCCGGAGCGGAGGCCACTGGTGGCTGATCAGCGCCAGCGGGTCGATCCTGGCAACGGACCCGACGTTCACGGGCGAGCTGGACCGCTTCGCCGCCGCCCGGGCCGCCGCCGAACGCGAGATCGCCCAACTCGCCCCCGGGCGCCGCCGGTGGTCGTCGTGATGGAACCGCTGCTCGCGGGCGAGCAGGCGCTGCTCGGTGCCGTCCTGCTCGACCCGCGCCAACTCGGGCGGCTGGACTGGCTGGAGCCGCGCGACTTCCACCGCCCTGCCCACCGAGCCCTCTTCTCCGTGCTGCGCGAGCTGCGCGACGCCGGCCACGCGGGCTTCGCCGCCGACAGCGACGACGGCGAGGTGCCGCTCGACTGGCTGACCGACACCCTGGCCCTGGCCGGTGAGCGCACCCGCGGGCTGAACCCCTCCTACCTGCACACCCTCGTCGCCGCCTGCCCCCGCGCCGGCCACGCCCCGCTGTATGGGCGGATCGTCCTGGAGGGCTCGATCCGCCGCACCGTCACCGAGCACGCCGAGCGCCTGCTGGCTGTCGCCGAAGCGGGCCTGGTCGCGGGCGAGGTCGAGGGCACCGCCCACCAGGCCGACGTCCTGGCCGACGTGCTCGCCGACCTCGCCGAGCGCTGGGGCACCCCGCCCCGCGCCCAGAAGCCCGGCGCCGTCCCGGCCGCCGCGCCCACCGCCGAACTGTCCGACGACGTGCGGGCGGACGAGCAGTTCCTGCTGTCCCTGCTGGTGCACCAGCAGGGCGCGCTCCAGGAGGTCTTCGACTGGCTGCGGCCCGGCGACTTCGCCGTTCCCGGCCACGGCCGGCTCTACCGTTGCCTGGGCGCGCTCCACCACCGCGGCGAGCCGATCGACGCCGTCACCGCGCTGTGGGAGGTCCAACGGCGCGGGCTCCTCGCCGACGGCGCCCTCACCGATGAGCAGCTCACCCCGATCCTGGGCGCGCACCTGGTCGCCGGGTCCGCCGAGTGGCTCGGCGAGCAGCTGCTACAAACCTCGCTCACCCGCACCGCCGGCCACAGCGCCCGGCAGATCACCGTCCTCGCCAACGACGAGCGCCTCGCCCCCGGGCAGTTGATCGGCCAGGCCCTGCACGCCCTCGGCCCGCTGGAGGAAGTCCGTGCCCGCTGGCGCACCGCCAACGGACACCCCTCCCCCGGTACGGCCACCGCCCAGGCGGCTCCGGGCGTCCCGGCGGCCCGGGTGAGCGCGGCGCTGTCCCGCAGCGCCCCGCAGCAGCGCGCCGCCAAGGCGGCCTCGCCCGCCGCTTCCGCTGCCCGGGCGAGCGCCGCGAGCGCGACGCGCCACCGCCCCTCTTTCTCTTCCCCGCTTCGGAGTGCGACGCGAACAAGCCCCTGCCAGAGACCGCGCTGCTGCTGAACGCAGCGGCGAGCATGGCCGAGCTCCAGAGCGCCCGGCTGCCCCGGATGGCCCCGGCTTTCCCTGGCCCGACCCGGTCGCCGTGGGCCGCCAGATCAATGAACTCGGCAGCATCGTCAACGAATTGGGCGACGAGTACCTGTTCCTGGCGGTGGCATCCCACCCTGCACCACGAGCGGAGGCTGTGCTCGCAGCCGAGGCGTTCGCCGACGCCGCCGCCAGCACCGCCTCGGCCGCCGCCGAACTCAGCGATGTCGGCCGGCAACTCGCCGCCCTGGCCCGCACAGCCGGAGAGCACAGTGGCCCGGATGCCGACACCGCCCGCTCCCTGCACACAGCACCCGCAGAGTCGCCAGCGACTGCTCCTCCCCTCCCCGCTTCTCCGGTCCGGCCCGTCCACGGCCGGACCCGGTGAACCGCCTCTTCAGCTTCATGGAGTGACCATGCTCGACGAAGATGTCCACCACCACGCGAAAGCACTGCAAACGGCCGTGGACGGCCTCGCCGATGGGCAGGCGGTCCTGCCGCAGTCCTTCGACTCCGTCTACGGCAACGGCCGTCAGGTCTCCGCCTCCGCTCTCGCCGAGGCGGTGAAGCAGGTGGACTGGCCCCTGCGGGAAGCGCTCCACGAGGCCAGTTTCCACGCGCTGAGTTCCCGCCAGGACGCCTATACCGTCTTCCTGGCCCGGGCCTGGACCTCCGCTGCCAACGACCTGGCGCAGGCCAGCCGAGATTTCACCGAGGCGGCCGACCTCACGGCTGCGCTCGCCGACGCGCGGGTGCGGGCGCCCGATGCCGCTCCTGCGGTCGAGGAGCAGGTCCGCGCCGGGGTCGACCACTTCCTCTCCGAGGCTGATGCCGCCGTCGATCGCGCCATCGTCACGATGCAGTGGAGCTTCGACGCGCTGACCAGCGGACGCCCCCTACCCGCCCCGGCCACCGCCGAGGACCTCGCCTCGGCCAGCGGAGTTCAGCCGGACCCGAACACTGCGCGCCGAATGGCGGCGCTCACCCGCTCGACCACCACCCCGGCCACCACCACCGATCCCCAGCACCCCGTCCCGGCCGCACCCGAAACGGCACCGTCTCCCGCACGGAGGCGGCGATGACCGCCATCCGGCCACCCGCCCGGCCCGGTCCGCTGATCGGCTCGCTGTGCTCGGGTTATGGCGGGCTCGACCTGGGCGTGATGGCGGCGCTCGGCGGCCAGGTGGCCTGGCACGCCGAGGTCGAGCCCGCGCCATCCGCGATCCTGGCCAGGCACTGGCCCGGTGTGCCGAACCTGGGCGACATCACGGCGGTCGACTGGGCGTCCGTTCCGCGGGTCGGGGTCCTCACGGCCGGTTTCCCCTGTCAAAGACGTCTCGGTCGCGGGCCGACGTGTCGGCCTCAACTCGCAGACCCGTTCCGGGCTTTGTCTGCACGTCGCGCGCGCGGTCGAGGCCCTTAACCCCTGTCTCCTGGTGGTCGAGAATGTACGAGGACTCCTCACCTCCCCGGGTTCCGCTGGCGATGTGGAACCCTGTCCGTGGTGTCTGGGAGACGACTCAACCCTCCCTTCTCTGCGGGCACTTGGCGCCGTACTCGGCACCCTGGCCGACCTGCGGTACGACGCGCGGTGGCTCGTTCTTCGCGCCTCCGACGTCGGAGCACCCCACCACCGCTCCCGGGTCTTCCTCACCGCCTGGCCCGCCGACCACGGTGCTGAAGACACCGACGAGCAACATCGGGAAGAACGGCGGCAGCCAGCACCCGGCGAAGCGCAAGAGCGGCGGTCACGGGCCGAACCTGGCGGACGAGGTGGAGTGGCTGCTGCCGACGCCGAAGGCCAGCGACGGGGTCAAGGGCTCGCCGAACCAGCGGCACGGCAACGGCGACCTGACTCTGCCGTCGGCGGCGGCCTCGCTGCTGCCGACGCCGCGGGCGAGCGACACCGGCACGCCGGGAAGGCGGCCGGGCAAGGGCCGGCGTCCGCTCTTGTGGGCGGTGGTCCTGCCGCTCTGGTCGAACCCGCCCTCGGAACCGACTCCAAACGCTGGGGCCAGTACGCCGCAGCCGTCGCTCGGTGGGAGACCCTCACCCGCCCGGCACCGGCGCCGACCGACGAGGGCGGCCGGCTCCGCCCGGAATTCGTGGAGTGGATGCAAGGCCTGGACGCGGGCTGGGTGACCGCCACCCCCGGACTCGGACGCCCCGCCCAGCTCACCGCCCTCGGCAACGGGGTTGTCCCCCAACAGGCTGCCCGGGCCCTGGAGTTGCTGGCTCCGCCGCTCGGCCGCTGCCCGCACTGCCGGATCCGGTAGCGGCTTCTACTCCCTCTTCCCCGGCCGGACCAAGCCCCGGTTCCTCCGGATCCTTCTGCCCGGCAGCCGCGCGAACCGGTCGCCGGGCCCGCGCGCCGCTCCGGCGCGCACGACCGAAGGACTTCCCCTCTTGAGCGCCACCCCCGCCGTGCGGGCCCAGGACAGCACCTTCCGTGCCGTCCTGGGCTCGCCGCACGTCGCCCGCCTGCTCGGCGGCACCCTGATCGGCCGCCTGCCCACCGGGATGGCGCCCATCGCGATCCTGCTGCTGGTGCGGGCCGAACACGGCCCGCTCGCCCTGGCCGGGCTGCTCGGCGCGCTGTACGCGCTGGCTTCCGCGATCGGTCAGCCGCTGCTGGGCCGCCTGGCCGACCGCCACGGCCAGCGCGCCGTCCTGTACGCCTCGGCCCCGGCGGCGAGCGCGGCGTTCCTGCTAATGCCCGCCACCGGCCCAGTGCGCCACCCGGTGCTCGCCGCGCTGGTCGTGGTGGTCGCCGGATTGGCGACTCCGCCGCTGGAGGCGTGCCTTCGGGCACTGTGGCCTCGCGTCCTTCCCGACGCCGCCCTACGTCGCATCGCGCTGTCGCTGGACAGCGGCAGCCAGGGCCTGGTGTTCGTGGCCGGTCCGCTGCTGGCCGCCGGCATCACGGCCGGGGCCGGAGTGCTCGCCGCGCTGGCAGCGACCGCGGCGCTGGGCCTGCTCGGCGCTGCCCTGGTCGTCACCTCCGCGCCGTGTGCCCGGTGGACGCCGAGCGTCCCGGCCGGGCGCGGGCACTGGGCGGGTCCGCTGCGGGTGCCGGGCCTGCGGGTGCTGTTCGCGACGCTGGCCGGCACCGGGGTGGCGCTCTGAGCAGTGAACGTCCTGGCCCTATCGCTGGGCGATCGGCACCACCCCGGGTGGCTGGCCGGAACGATGCCCGCCGCGCTGTCCTTCGGCAGCGTACTCGGCGACCTGGCCTACGGCCGCCGAGCATGGCCCGGGCCTCCGGCCCGGCACCTGGTGGCCGCCTCGGTCGGCTTCGCCGCCGGATGGACGGCGCTGCTGTCCGACCCGGTGCCCGCCGTCGCGCTGCTCGGCGCCCTCCTACCCGGCTCTTTCCTCGCACCGCTGCTGGCCGCCGCGTTCCAGAGCGTCGAACGCCTCTCCCCCGAGGGCGAGTTGGCGGAGTCCTCCGGCTGGCTCGTCGCCTGCGTCGGCGTCGGCCAGGCCGCCGGCACCGCCCTGACCTCTCTCGCCGTTGCGGCCGGGCCGCTGCCCGCCGCGCTGGTGCCGCTCGCCGGAGCAACCGGTGCTCTATGGCTGCTGCGGCGCTTCCACCACCTGCTCCCCTCCTGACCCCTCCCTGCGAAAGAACCACCGTGAACACCACCTCCAGCGATACAACTCCCTTCACTCCCATGCACGTTGTCTGGGACTGGAACGGGACGATCAAGGATGACCTCGACGACCACGTCGCCGCGCTGAACGCGACGCTGCCCGCCCTCGGCGGCACCCCCGTCGACCGGGACACCTACCAGGCCGAGCGCATCCTGCCGCTGGCCGACTTCTACGCCCGCCTGCTCGGCCGCGAGATCAGCGAGCGGGAGAGGGAGACCAGCGACGCGGCGTTCCTGACGCACCTGCGTGCGCAGCCCGTGCGCCTTCACGGCCGGGCCGTGGAGCTGCTGTCGCTGGTGCAGGAGGCCGGGCACACCCAGTCGCTGCTGTCGTTGTGCCCGCACGACACGCTCGTGCGCGAGGTCGAGGAGGCCGGGATCGGGCACTTCTTCACCCGGATCGACGGCCGCACCGGGCCGCCGGGGGGCTCCAAGGCCGTCCCGCTGGCCAGGCACCTGCGTGCCCTCGGCCTCACCGGGCGGGAACGCCGGGTGCTGGTGATCGGCGACTCGCTCGACGACGCGGACTCCGCCTACGCCAACGGCGCGATCGGTGTCCTGCACAGCGAGGGCCTGCACGACCGCGACCGGCTCGCCGAAGACGGCTACCCCGTCGCCAGCAGCCTTGCCGGCGCCCTGGTCGTCGGCTGCTGGCTCGTCCGCTTCCGGACCCTCATCTAGCACGAACCGACGGCGCGACCAAGCCGCCGGATCTGCGGATCCTCTTCCCACCTGCACGTCAGGAGCACGTCCGTGAACCGCCCGATAAGACCCTCCGCGCCCACCGCACCCGTCCGTCCTACCTCCCTGGATGTGCCATGTCCGACCCGACCGCGGGCTCCCCCGAGCCCGAACCGATCCGTATCGCCGACGAGGACCTCGACGATCTGGCCAGCACGCTGGCGCGCACCATCGCCGAGGTCCGCCAGCACGGCGTCCTGCTCGACCGCCTCGGTGCCGACCCCGAACCGGCCGGCGCCGAGGAGCCGGAGGCCGACTCCACCGACGACGAGGCCGAGGCCGACGGCCCAACCTCGGTGTTCATCCTGGCCATGGGCGGCGCGGAGTACGCCGCCGAACTGGCCGCCCTGGGCAACTGGATCACCCACGTCCTGCTGCCGGTCTACGGGCGCGAGATCGGCTCCACCCGGCCGTGGTGCGCGCGCTGGTACGAGCACCCGGAGGCCGTGGCCCGCCTCCACGGCCTGTGGCTGGCGTGGCAGCAGCTCACCGACGCGGAGGCCGGCCTCATCGGTCCCTCGACGTGGCACCGCGACCACCTCGACCACGCCCTGGCCCAACTCCGTTCCCCCGATGGCCCGTTCGCCGCGTGCACGACCAGTCCGGCCCGACCCAGCCACCGCGTGCTGGCCACGCCCGACCAGCTGGGGGTGGCCGCGTGAAGGACACCGACTTCCGGCTCGACGGCCTGGTCGCCGCCGACGAGCAGAGCGCCCATGCCTACGACCGCGCCTGGATCTGCAGGTACCAGACGATCGCCCAGCACGACGTGGGCGGGCGCAGCTTCATCGTCGCCTTCGACCCCTCGGCCACCTGGGACGTCCCCAACACGCCCAACCTCGTCTCCCTCGACGTCGTGCGCGACAGCGCGAGGGGGACGTTCAGCATGCACAGCTCCGGACACGCCAGCTTCGCCTTCGCGCAGAGGTGGCTCATCGTGCGCGGCTGCCCGGCGGACGCGCTCGCGCCGATCGCCGAGGCCCCCAGGCCCGCCGACGAGCTGACCGTCCGGGTCGAGGACCGCATCCGGCACTCGGGCGAGCGGCTTGCGATCGTCGAGCACCAGGTCATCGACGGGGCCGATGTCGAGGGCTGGAGCATCGCCGTCGACCACCAGGCCAAGGAGCTGCCCGTCCGGCTGTTCCTCGAATCGCTCCAGCCTGACCAGTACACCTACACGGTGCGCGAGGGGGCGTTCCCCGACTGGGACGCCGCCGACGACTGGCTGGAGGACCGCTCCACCCCGCTGCCCAAGGCGCCCGAGTACCGCCTCGACGCGGAGGCTCTGCGGACCGGCGCCGCACTCTCCCGCACCGCCGCGCTCCCCCAGGCCGGCGCCGCACCGGGCACGCCCGCTGTTCCCGTCAACTCACCGCAGCCGGATCGGGGGCGGTCGCTGTGAGCCGCGCCAAGTTCGCGTTCGCCGCGCACCCCGACGCCATCGCCGACCTGCGCCAACTCCCCCAGCCCGTCCGGGACCAGGCCCTGCTGCACCTGCAGGACCTGGTCCACGGCGAGCGCGTCGCCACCAAGCTCCACGAACGGCTGGAGGGCTGCCACAAGATCGTCCTCGGCACGGGCGGTGACTGGGCCAGCCACCGCCTGGTGGTGCAGTTCCGCGACGCGCCGCCCGGCTCCAAGCACTCCCGCGAGGTCTACCTCGTCGCCGCCGGGGCCCGGCACGAGTACGCGGTCTACAACGCCGCCCAGAAGCGGCTGGGCCGCACCGGGCTCAACACCCCCGCGCCCGACGCGGACCCGGAGCAGGTGGCCCGCGTCCGGGAGGCCCAGGAGGCCCGCGTCCGGGCCGCCCGCGCCCGCTCGCCCCGGGCCGCGCACGCCCGCCGCCAGGGCGGTGTCGTCTACACCTCCGCCTCGCCCGGCTTCGCTGCCGCCGACACTCCCCGAAAGGCCCGATGATGACCGCCGATGCCCTGCCCAGCCGCTCCGACTTCGCCGGCCGGCTCACCGACGCCGCCCAGGCCGTCGCCGGGATCCTCGTCGCCGAGTACAACGCACCGGCCACCCGCTCCTACCTCGCCCCGGTCCTCGGCCCGCTGTCCGCCGGGCCCCGGGTGGTCGGCGAGTTGAACGAGCAGCTGGAGGACCTGCTCGACGAACCGCTGCCGGCCACCCCCGTCGGCCTGTTCGCCCTGGCCTCCTACGCCTCCGCCCTGGGCTGGCTGACCGAGTCGCTGGCCGAGCTGACCGCGGCGGTCGACACGATCTGCACCCGCGCCGGCCTCCCCGCCCCGGAATCCGGAATCCGGACCGTGTCCGCCCCGGGCGAGGACGAGGAGGGCTTCGACTACTGCTTCAACGACGCGGAGTCGGCTGCGATCCGCACCGCCGCCGGCGCGGCCGGGCTGGAGCCGGACGTCTACGTCGACGTCCTGGTCGGCGCCGTGCGGGCCGCCGCCGCGATCACCGGAGCCTGCATGGAGATCAGCACCGGCCTGATCGAGGACGCCCAGTACATCGTCGAGGAGGCCGCCAGCGAGGTCCGGATCGGCGAGGGCCCCACCAGCCTGCCCACCCTGGTCCGCTCCCTGCTCGCCCGCCTGGAGACGGCCCAGTGAATCCCCACGACCCGCTGACCAGCCCCGGAGACCGCCTCATCCACGAGCGGCTCGGCACCACCGCCTCCGGCGCCGCGCCTACGGAGACCGCCCCGGCCTCGGTTCCCGTCTCCCGTCTCCTCTCCTCCCCCAGCCGCTGAACCGGAGCATCCACCATGCCCAGCACTTCCACCGCCGACCCGCAGGCCGTCGAGACCGCCCTGCGCCGGCTCGCGCCGAACTGGACCACCGACATCGTCCGCGCCATCGCCAAGTACGGCCCAACCCTCCCGGTGCGCGAGGTCGCCGGCTGCGTCCCGGCGCTCAGCGAGTCCTACGCCAGCAAGCGGCTGGCCGGAATGCGCCAGGACGGCCTGGTGGACCGCGACGACGCGTTCGACAAGCGCGCCCCGTACCGCCTGAGCCGGCAGGCGCTCACCCTCGGCCCCGTCTACCGGTCCCTGACGCAGTGGTCGTCGGAGCACGTCGCCCCGACCATGCTGGAGCGGCCCGGCCGCATCGAGGACGCACTGCAGCGGCTGCAGCCGATCGGAACCACCAAGGTCGTCCAGTTGCTGGCCGAGGGCGGCAGCATGGACTTCAACCGGATCGCCGCGGAGTCCGGCGTCTACCGGCAACTGCTGGCAGTCCGGATCGCCCGGCTCCAGGCCGATGGCCTGGTGGTCTCCAACGGCAGCCGAAACCACGGCCTGTACACCCTGACCGAAGCAGGCCAGGCCCTCGGACCGGTCTACGCGACCGTCCAGCAGTGGCACGACCGGCACACCGCCAAGGCTCCCGCCCGCTCCGGCAGTCGGGTCCTCACCGTCCCTGAGCAGGGTGTGCAGGGTGCGCGTACCGCGGCGGCGCTGCGCCGCAGCCCGGTGCCGTCCTCGCTGTTCAGCCACGCCCCGCAGCCCCAGCCCCCGGTGCCGTACGCCGTCACGGCCGCCTCCCACCCGGCCCGTGGCCGTTGAGCGCCGTGCTCCGCCGCAGACCCGCCCGCCGCCGGGCCGGGTCCGCGCGCTGCTCGGGCACTGCGGTGTCCGGCGCGCGGGCCCGGCCGCCACCGAACTCGACGAGGAACCCCGGTGCCCTCCGCCGCCCCTGTTCTCGTCCAGCCGCTGCGCCTGGCCGGGCCCGGCGACCGACACCTGGTCACCGACACGCTGACCGCGCTCCACGGCTGGAGCTCCACCCGCACCCCCGAAAGCCAAACCCGCTTCACCAGCCCGTGCCGGACGGCCGCGCTCAGCGTGAACGGTGACGTCGGCTCCCCGGTCGCCTGGACCGTCCACGGCTACACCACGCCCGGCGCCGAGCCCTTGTGGCGGGCCTCCTTCAGCTCCGGTACACCCGCCGAGGTCGTCGCCGCCTTCACCGCCGCGCTCGCCGAGGACCTGAGCGCCCGGCACTACCTCCAGCGGGCCAGCACCCCCGCTTCCGTCCTGGCCGACCGCGGCTGGCGCCCCTCCGAACACTCCCCCAAGGGCTTCCACGACCAGGTGGCGCCGGACGGCTGGGCCCTCTACCGGCACCGCCTGGGCCACCAGCCGCACGAGGACGAGGTCTCCCGCCTGGTCCCACCGACGTGGAGCATGCTCGCCGGGAGCCCGCAACAGCCCTCCTGGTGTGCGGAGTTCACGATCGGCGTGCCCTTCCACCCGCTCACCCAGGCGGCTGCGGCCTTCAGCACCCCGGGGCCCGTCCTCCGGTGTGCCGACGAGATCCCGGCACGCCACCTGGCCCGGGTGACAGTGCTGCGGCGGCCGTCCGGCCGCTCGACCCACCCTGCCGGTCCGGTGGAGGCGGGTCGGCCCCACCTTCCGCCCGCCCGGCCCGCGCCCGCCGCGCGGCGCCGCTGACTCTGGACTCCCGCCATGCCGAACCCCACCGACAAGGGGCGCGACTACCTGATCGCGCCCCGCTTCCTCGCCGACTCCACCGGCACCGGCGACCCCGCGCTGGTCCCCCTCCTGGACGCGGGCTGGACCCTCAGCCACGACGAGCTGGGCAACGCCTACGTCACCGCCCCCGGCTTCACCGTCCGCCTCGGCTATCTGCCCGAGGGCAACCGCGGCGACCTGTGGATGATCACCGCCCACGACGACGTCTTCGCGCCGGCCACCTGGCAGGTGATCGTCGACCTCGCCGCCCCGCCCGAGATCGTCGCCGAGCTGACCGGCGCCCTCGCCGCCGCCCACGCCTCCTCGCCCGCCTCCGTGGTCCACGGCCCCACCGGCGGCTTCGGCCTCACTGACCGCCTCCTCGACGAGCACGGCTGGCAGCAGGACGGCAAGCCCGCGCTGGCCGCCTTCCGCTCGTCCGACGGACTCGTCACACTGCACCGGCGCCTCGGACACCTGCGGTACCGCGACGAGATGACCGGCGACCTGGAGCGCTGGACGTTCGTGGTCGGCCCTCCGGGACGCCAGTGGTACGCCGCCGCCACCTCCGACTTCCCCGACCGGTTCCTGGACACCCTCGCCACCGCGATCACCAACCCGGCCCCCGTGCAGCGCTACCTGCGGCGCTCCGAAGTCGCCGAGCTCCCGGCCCAGGCCACCGCGACCCCGGTGGCGCCGAGCCCGCTGGAGGTCGCCCGGATGAAGGCGGCAACCTCCCGATCCCTCTCCGTCCCCCGCAGCGCTCCCGCGCCGCAGGCGGGCGGCTCCGTGCTCGCCTACACCACCGAGACACGGTCGGCCGCGCTCCCGAAGCCCGCGCCCGCGCCCGCGCCCGCCGACCGTGTCCGCTGATCCGCAACGAGGACCTGCTGTGCCCAACTCCCGTGAAGAACCCCGCGAGTACCAGATCGCGCCCCGCTACCTGGCACACCCGGAGGCGGACGGATCCCCAGCCGTCCAGGCGCTGGTGAACGCCGGCTGGGCCCGGAGCCACGACCGCGCGGGGAACACCTTCGTCACCGCCCCGGACCTCACCGCCCGCCTGGCGCACCTACCCGAGGCCGACGGCCCGGTGCTCTGGAAGATCAGCGCCGGACCGGACGCCTTCGCACCGCCCGAGTGGCTGGTCACCTTCGACCACCTGACCCCGCCCGAGGTCGTCGCGGACTTCACCACCGCACTCGCCGGCTCCTACACCCGCGGCCCCGACGGCTACCTGGGCGGCAGCCGCAGCAGGGGCACCGAGACGGCCCTCGAACTGCTCGACCGGGGCTGGACGTTGGACCCCTCAACGCCGTTCCTCTCCTACCGGTCGCCCGACCGCCTCGTCCGGTTCCACTTCCGGGACAAGCCGCTGCCGCACTCCGCCGAGATGGCCGGCGACACCGAGCGCCTGCTGGTCGAGGTCGGACCGGCGCGCTCCTGCTGGTACGCCACCGCCTCCTCCCATCTTCCCGACCACCTGCTGCAGCAGTTCACCGCTGCCGTCACCGACCCGATGCCGGTCCGGCGGCCCATGCGGCGCATCGACCTGGAGCACCTGCCCACCGCCGCCACCGCAACGCCCATCGCGCCCAGCCCGCTGGAGGCCGCGCGCGTCAGCGCGGCCAACTCCCGCTCGCCCTCCGCCTCTTCCTCCAGCCGGACACCACCGGCCCCGGCGCCCGCTCCCCTCGGTGCGGGCACCGCCCCGACTCCCCGAAGGAGCCTGCCTTGAACAAGCCCGAGCCCTTGCAGGGCCAGCCCCTCAGCCCCGCCGAGACCGACCTTCTGCGCTACCTCACGCAGGGCTACACCGTCGCCGACCTCGCCCGGAGACTGGGGACCCGCGCCGCCACCGTGCACCACCGCGGCGCCCGCGCCCGCCGGAAACTGGGCGCCACCACCCTCGACCACGCCGTCCAGCTCTACGCCCAGCAGCAGGCCACCGCCAGCCCACCCCCGCTGACCAAGCCCTCGGAGGACACCGTGTCCGATGCGACTGCGACCGCCCTCGACCACGCCGACGCGATGATCGAGAAAACCTGGGGCCGGCCGATCGCCGAACTGGAGCAAGCCACGGCGCGCGAGCCCGTGGAGGACCCCCTGCTCCGTGCCACGATGCGCACCAGGGAACACCTCACGGTGCTCGACAACTCCGCCATCGTGCTCCAGAGCCGCCTGCACGCGCTCACCCGGCCCGGCCATGTGCCCGCCTTCTACGAACTGGACCGCATCACGGACACCGCGAGTTCACTGCGAACCGCCTACGCCGAGGCCAACACCGCTCTGAAAGCGATCCGCACCCTCGTCACCGCCCGCAGGCACACGCTCGCCGCCGACGGCACGGACGCCGAGCGGGTCCGGGCCGCCACCGCCCGCACCGCGCCCTCCCGGCCGCTGGGCGCGGCAGCCGACCGGCCCGCCCCGCCGGCGCCCGCTGCCCCCGTGCTGGGGGCGGCGAACCGCCGGTAAGGCTGCGGTCAGTCCTCGGCCTGGTCGCGGTGGGTGCCGGGGTCGGCGCCCACCGCGCGGGCCAGCTCCTCCAGCGTCAACTCGACCCGTCGGCCGTCCTGCAGGCGCTCGCGCACCACGTCCTCCTGCGCGCGCTCAGCACTGCTCGTCGTGGGCACGGCCCACTGCCCGTCGCTGATCATGACGACGTCGCCCATCGTCCACGGCCTGCCCGCGCTGCGGAACTTGTGCTCCAGCGCCGCCATGTCGCGCCCTCTGCCGAACTCCACTGCCGCTCTCCCCCAGGCCCGTGTACGGCCCCGTGCCGTAACCCTTCTCCAGCACCGGCCGCCGCCGGTTGATTCCCGCCGATCCGCCCACGGCGAACCGAACTGGTCCCGGAAACGACTACGTACATCGGCACACCGCATGTCAAAGTACTCGTGCGGCGGAAAACCGCAGGTCAACGAAGGGATCCAACCCCATGAGCGTGTCCACCCCGAACCTCCCGGCAACCATCGTCCCCGACGTCGAGGACCGGTCCTGGCTGTCCACCGACCACTGCGCGGGCCCCGTGCTCGCGCTGCTGGTCGGCCTGGGCTGGCCGGTCGTCGACATCCCGGAGGCCAACGTCCACTGCACCAGCCCGGACGGACGGCTGTACGTCGGCTGGCTGCCGGAGGACCCCGACGCCTGGGCGCGCGGCATCCTCTGGCGCGTCCAGGTCCGCCCCGCCAACGCCGAGCCCTGGACCCAGGAGTTCGGCCCGAACACCCCCTCCGAGGCCGTCGCCGGATTCCTCGCCGCCCTCATCACCGCCTCCACCCGCTGACCGGACACGGCCCCGCCCAACTACCAACAGGAGAAGCCCCTTTGCCCTTCACCCGCACCATCGAGTCCGCCCTCACCGACCCCCTGCCCGACACCGAGGCCCCGATCGCCGGACGCGCCGCCTACCAGGCACTGCGCAAGCGCGGCCTGCCCTTCGTCCCCGTCCACACCGGCGGCGGCTGCTTCGCCCTGTCCCTCTCGCTCCCCGACGGGGAGATCCTGGTCACCGACGACGACGGACAGATCGCCCACGACGCCACCGACCACCACGCCTGGCTCGCCTGCTTCTACCCCTCGCCGTCCTCGCCCTACGACGCCGACGAGGACGACATGACCGAGATCTACCTCGGCGACGGCACCCTCTCCTTCGCGGACGACTGCACCGCCCTCGCCGACGCGCTCACCCGCTGGGTCGCCGCCCGCCGTGCCGACACCGGCTTCGTCCTCACCTCCTGAGCCCCGCCCCGCCGGGTGCCCGGCCGCCGACGCCGGGCACCCGGCCCAGCCTGCCCTCCTCCCCAGCCAGGGCCCGGACCGGTCCGTCGAGAGGACCAGCGTGAAGATCTCCATCGACCCGAACCGCATCCCCGGCCCGGGCATCCTCGCCATCGGCCTGTTCACCGCCTTCACCACCCACGACCCCACCGTCCTCGGACTCAGCATCTGCGTCGCCTCCAGCGGCTTGCTCCTCACCGTCGACGACCTCCACGAACAGGACCTGCGCCGTGACCGGAAGGTCATCGCCCACCTCGCCAAGCAGCCCGACGGCGCCCGCCTGCGCCAGATCGGCAACGCGCTGAACCTGCCCGACCCCGTGGTCGCCAAATCGCTGGCCCGCCTGGTCCTCGACAGCATCGTCGTGCGCGAGTGCGAGGGCGACTCCCTGCCGATGCGCTCCTACCGGCTGGCCGACTGACCCCGCCCCGGGTCCAACCGGACCTGGGCCTACCGACCGGCAAGGAGATGCCCACGAACGCCCACCACTTCCACGACATCGACTTCCACCCAGTCGTCGTCACCGCCGCCACCGAGCACCGCGCCAGCCGCCGCGTGCTGGCCAACCCGCTGCTGCGCGTCGTGCAGGCCGACGAGGTCCGCCCCGGCGACCTGGTCGTCTCCGCCTTCGACCCCCACCGTCCCGGCCGGATGCCCCGCACCGGCTTCCTCGCCTCCGGCCCCTACCCGGCCGAGCCCACCGCCTTCGACCCGGCCTGCCGCTGCGGGGTCTGCGAACTCCCCGAGGTCCAGGGCGAGAGCGGCACCGTCGTC
This sequence comes from Kitasatospora sp. NRRL B-11411, assembly GCF_000721345.1. Taxonomy (NCBI): domain Bacteria; kingdom Bacillati; phylum Actinomycetota; class Actinomycetes; order Kitasatosporales; family Streptomycetaceae; genus Kitasatospora; species Kitasatospora sp. NRRL B-11411. Next base: position 53,031 of record NZ_JOGH01000018.1, read on the forward strand.
CTCACCACCGGCTGGCCCTGGGACGCCTGCGACCCGTGGCCGGTCGACGAGCCCGTCCTCGTTCTACCCCGCCTGCGCCTGTTCCCCCGACCGAACGGCACCCGATGACCGTCCACCGCGCCCCGCTGACCAACCACCACGCCGACGACTCACCCTGCCCGCCCGAGCACAAGCACACCGTCACCGGCAAGCCCCTCCACCCCGACTGCCCCGGCCGCGACCACTCCCGAGCGGTGTGCACCTGCGGCGACTGGCAGTTCCAGTGCGCGGTCAAGGGCCAGGTGATCGAACACCGCAGACGCCACCTCGCCACCCACCAGGCACCCGCCCCCGCACCGGGCCCGCTGGTGCGCGACGTCCTCCCCTTCAGCATGCGCTGACCCGACGACCGCCTCTTCCCCCCGCCCCTACCCGGAGGTGCCCGTGCCCCACTACCTGACCGTCGCCCAGCTCGTCGCCGCGCTCCAGGGCCTCGACCCGCACCTGCGGGTGCGCCTCGCCGTCAACCCCGACTGGCCCTACGCCCACTTCGTCAGCACCGACGTCGTCGTCCACGACGGCATCGCCTACATCGGCGAGGACGGCCAGGACCACTACCTACCGCCCGCCGTGACCGAGCACCTCGCCTGGGCCTGACCGCCCCGGTCCCCGGCCACCCCGAACAAGGAGAACCGCATCAGCCCCCACCACCGCCCCGCCGCCCAACCGCTCGACTCCCTCGCCCTGCGCCCGATGCCGGCCGGGGTCCGCGGCGCGCTCGTCCGCAACGCCCCCTCCGGCCCCGACCACCCGATCGGCGTGCTGTGGCTGCCCACCGACGCCCCCCGTCTCCCCCTCGGCCGCATCAGCCTGCACTGGGAACCCGCCACCGGTTCGGGCTGGGACGTCACCGCCCGCCTCGGCCTGGCCACCACCGAGGTCCACCTCGCCTCCTGGCACGCCGCCCCCGACGGCTGGCCCGACCTCGTGCGCCCCACCGTCCACGAGGTCACCGGCCTGTGCCACGCCCTGGCCCTCGCCACCGCAGCCCTCGACCTCTCCAACCGCCTCGCCGCGCTCTGACCTCCCCCGCAGAAGGCCGCCCCGCCCACCGGCGAGGGCGGCCTTGCCGTACGCCCACCCAGCCCGTCCCCGCGTACTCTCGTGAGCGGACACCGAGGAGGAACACATGCCCGCCGACCAGGACGACCGGCCTTCCTGGGGCTACGCCGAGGTCGCCGCGCACCTGGGTATCAGCGTCGGCGCCGCCCGCAGCCGCAAGAGCCGCGGCGCGCTGCCCGCACCCGACGACACGACCATCCCCGACCGCCCGCGCTGGAAGCCCTCCACCTTCACCAACTGGAAGCCGCGCGGCCAGGGATACCGCAGCGACCTCGCCGCCCCGGCCACCGACGCGCAGCCCACCAACTGACCGGCCGGGCTCTACGCCCCCTTCATGAGCGCCTCCCCGATGCCGTCCCCGCCGTTCCCGCAGCCGGACTCCGCCCCGTTGTTCGTCATCGTCCGCAGCTCCGTCGAATCCGTGCGTACCGGCGGGGCGAGCATCGAGGAGGCAATCCTGCACGCCGCCGTCCACGGCTGGTACGAGGGGCATATCCAGGGCGAGGACGAGTGCCCAGGCTGCGACTTCCGGGGAGAACTTCCCAAGTCGACCCACCGCAGCTGAGACCCACTACTCGGCCAGGAAGGACCGCTTCAACACCATGCCCGACCAGTCCACCGGCACCCGACCTGTCGCCGTGGCGGCCCTCGGCTTCCTCGCCGCGCTCGGTGTCGCCGCCGCGATAGTCGCGGCCGTCTCCCACTCCTACACAGGCTGCGCCGTCGGCCTGATCGTCCTCGGCGCAACCGCCTTCGCCGCGTACCGCGCCGCCCGGACCGTCGAGGTCCACACCGACCAGCTCATCCTCCAGCGACTGCAGCAGGACCCCACCCTGGATGAGCATGCCCTGGCCGTCGGCCTCGGCCTGCGCCCGGCCGCCGTCCGGCCGCCGTCCGGCTCAGCCTTCACCGGCTGTCCCGCAGCGGCAGCCTCCCCCGGTCGGGAGAACCGCCGGACGCCAGGATCTGATCGCCCGACAGCGAAGGGGGCGCCACCGATTCGGTGGCGCCCCCTTCGCTGTGCTCCTATACCGGCGGAGAGCACTTACGACCTCGTGCATGGTTAGCCGTGGCTTGTGTGGACTCGGCTCGTTGGACCGTTCGTGGTGGGGATGGCGGCACGTGCGTTGATCGTCTCGGAGCGTCGAATCACCGGCTTGTCGCAGGCGGTGATCGCTAACCTGGTGGCCGAGTTGGGGCCGGTGTGGCAGGCCCGGCATGAGGCCGAGCTGTGCGACCGGCCGAGGCGGCGGTCGGTCGGCGCCGGTGCGAAGTACAAACTGGTCTTCGTCGACCGGCTCCTGGCCATGCTCGTCCACCTGCGCCACGGCGTCACCCACGACGTCCTGGCCTGCTGGTTCGGCGTGGACCGCTCCACCGTCACCCGCGCCGTCGGCGAGATCCGCCCGCTGCTGGCCGAGCACGGCTGCCGCATCGCACCCGGCCTGCGGCTCCGCGCCCTCGCTGACGTGATCGCCCACCTGGGCGCCACCGGGCAGACCGGAATCATCGACGCGACCGAGATCCGGGTCCGCCGACCGGCTGCCAACCGGCCCGGCCGCAACCGCTTCGTCTCGGGCAAGAGCCGGATGAACGCCATGAAGGCACTGGTGGTCACCGACGACCACGGACGCGTGCTGTTCTGCGGCGAGGTGCGGGCCGGATCCGTCGCCGACATCACCCAGGCCCGCGACGCCGGCCTGGTGGACCTGCTCGCCAACACAATCCACCTGAAAATCCTCGCGGACGCCGGCTACCAGGGCCTGGGAGCCCAGACCTGCGGGCAGGTCGTCACCCCGCCCCGCAAGCGCCGCGGCAAGCACCTCGAGCACCTCCAGTGGCTCATGGCCCACCACGAACAGGCCCGCTTCGCCCACTCCTCACGCCGCATGCCGGTCGAACACGGCATCGCCCACCTCAAGAACTGGCGCACCCTCGCCCGCCACCACAGCCGCCGCGACCACCTACCCGACACCATCCGAGCCGTCGCCGCACTCCTATCGGACCAACAACTCGCCCACACAATCCAGTTGCTCACCCTTCCGGCAGGAAGAGCCGCCTGAGCAACAAAGCCGCCACCCGTCAAGCACGACCCACCGCTAACCATGCACGAGGTCGATAGGAGCTTCAGGAGCCACCGCTCGAGGTCCGGTCCCGGGATGATCGCGACTTCGTGTCCGTGAGGGTCGTCGATGAGGCGATGGTCGCTCTGGAAGTGGCGCAGTACGCGGAACGCCAGCCCTGCTGTTACGTCGAGCGGGGAAAGGGCGCTGTTGTGCCGGGTGCACAAGATGTTCGAGGCAAGGGCGTTGAGGGAGAGGTCACGTGCTTGGCCGCGCTGCCAGGGCAGTCCGACCACGGTGATGTGAGTGCCACCCGCGATTTGCTCGTAGATGTTGTCGGAGACCCAGTGCTCGCGGGAGATCTTGTCGGAGCAGTCGAGGCTGGGCGCGGCGAAGCACTTCGGGTGCTGGTGGCCGGTGCGCTCATCCTTCAGCAGCGGGCCCGCCGCGGGTGCCTTCCATCGGCCGTCGCTTCGGTCGGAGTGGCATCGACGGGTGATCCGTCTGCTGCCGCAGGGGCAGGGATCTTTGCGGCGGGGGCCGCCGTACTGCTGGTCCAGTCGCCTGAAGGGGAGGGGCCAGTCCGGTGCGGATTGGTGCATGACGTCGCTCTCCCTCACCCCAAGCACGGCCGGTCGGCAAAATGGCGGCCCGACTCCGCCGTGCCAGCCCGCCGTGCGCCGCGCGGCCCACGGCGGCCCGTCCGTGTTCCGGCGGCCGGTCTGCGTGCGGCCGGCTCAGGGGGCGGTGGGGAGGGCGAAGGGCACTGATGCGTAGAGGAAGTCCATCCGGGTGCTCTCCATGTCGGCGAGGGCGGCGGTGGTGTCGATGCCGAGATACTCACCGAGTGCAGAGACACCGGACTCCAGAGCGCCCATGACGACCATCACGGCTGCCATCACGGTCGCGGCCTCTCCCCGCCACTCGCCCGAGTCGGTGCGGCCACGGGCGATCATCCAGGGGCGGCCGTGCGCTGCGCCGGAAAGCAGCGGGTAGGATCCGAGCGCCCAGTGCGGCAGGAACGCCTTGATTTGGGTAGAGATCACGAAGTCCAGCGGTGCGTACTCGGTTCCGACCATGTGGCCGAGAAGCTTGCCGTTCACGTTGAGCCACGGCATGGCACCCGCCGCCGCGACTCGCGCACCGGCATTGGCAGCGGCCCGGTCCACTTCCGCGAGGTCCAGCCCGAGCCCCTTGGCGGCCGTCTTCTGGTGCTGGTGCTCGGTTACCACTAGGAGTCGTCTTCAAAGGTCAGATCCAGAGCAGGATCGAGGCGATGGTGACGGTGGCCTGGTAGGACTCGCGGGTTTTGTCGTAGCGGGTGGCCAGGCCGCGCCACTGCTTGAGCCGGTTGAAGCAGCGCTCGACGACGTTGCGCAGGCGGTAGGCCTCCCGGACGAACACGGGCGGGCGTCCGCCGCGCCGGCCCCGGTTCAGCCGGCCCAGGACCTGGTCGGCGCGTTCGGGGATGGTGTGGCGGATGCCGCGTCTGCGCAAGTAGGCGCGGATCCGGCGGGAGCTGTAGCCCTTGTCGGCGATCACGTGGCCGGGTCGGGTGCGCGGGCGCCCGGGACCGATTCGCGGGACGCGGATCGACTCCAGGACCGCCTCGAAGCGGGTGCAGTCGTTGGTGTTGCCGCCGGACAGGACGAAGCCGAGCGGGCGGCCCCGTCCGTCGCAGACCAGGTGGACCTTGGTGCTCAGTCCTCCACGGGACCGGCCCAGGGCGTGATCCGCCGTTTCGTCCCTGTTCCGGTCCCCCCTTTTCCGCCGCCGGCGGCGTGCTGGTGGGCGCGGACGACGGTGGAGTCGACCGACACGAGCCAGTCGATGTCGCCGACCGCGTCCTTCTCGGCCTGGACCTGCCGGAGCATCCGGGAGAACGTCCCGTCCAGCGCCCACCGGCGAAACCGCGTGTACAGCGTCTGCCAGGACCCGTAGCGCTCGGGCGCGTCCCGCCAGGCCGAACCGGTCCGCAGCTTCCACACGATCCCGTTCAACACCACCCGGTCATCCGACCGGGGACGTCCCGCGGTTCCCGAACTCGGCAGGAACCGCGAGAGCACGGCCCACTCGGCGTCCGACAGTTCATGACGACGTATCACACCACCATGATCTCACCGCTTGATCATCTTTGAAGACGGACCCTAGGGCGCTGGGCAACCGGCGGCGAGAGGATTTCGCGCATCCGACGGGACGCTCCGTCAGGCCATTGTGCGGCCGTGCCCGTCCACTGCAGCATGGTGGCCGGTCCCGGTCCGACCCTGTACCGGTTCCGGCCCGCATCGGGCTCTGGCCGCTGTGTCGCGCAGGTAGGGGTTCGGGGAGGGCGGTGGGAGGCGATCATCGTGCGGCCGCGACGGTGCCAGCCGTCGAGCGGGTCCAACTCCGGCGGAGTCTGTCGGTGGCGGAGCCTGGCCCGCAGCGCAGCGGGTAAGTAGGTTGTCAGGCAGGCTGGCGTGTTGGGGGCGTTGTGGAGGAGAGCGAGTTCAATGAGGCGGTGGCTCGGCGGATCCGCCAGGCGCGGGTGCGTGCCGGGGTGACGCAGGAGTACGTGGGCAGGCGCGTGGGACTGTCCCGCGGCTCGATCACGAACATCGAGTCCGGGACGCAGTCGCCGCCGTTGTACCGGTTGGCGCTGATCGCTTCGGCGCTGAACGTGGAGCCCGCTGATCTGCTGCCGTCGATGCAGCCCGACGAGGTGTCCGGCCTGCCGGCGCGGCACGCGGCCGATGTCGCCGCCGTGTGGGCCCAGGCGGCGAAACTGAAGGACGGTCATGGCGAAGGCTGACCTCGCGGCGCGTGAACTGCTCGAAGAGTTCCAGGTCCGCACCCCGCCGGTCGATCCCGTCGCACTGGCCGAGCGTCTGGGCGTCCTGGTGGTGCCGCAGAAGCTGGACGACGACGTCTCGGGCATGCTCCTGCGCAAGGACGGCAGCTGTGTCATCGGCGTCAACCGGTCCCACAGTGCCGAGCGGCGCCGTTTCACGGTGGCGCACGAGCTCGGGCACCTGCGGCTGCACGAAGGACGTCCGCTGATCCTGGACACGGACACACGGGTGAACTACCGCAACACGGTGTCGAGCATGGCCACCGACCGCGAAGAGATCGACGCGAACCGCTTCGCTGCCGCGCTGCTCGCTCCGGAGGCCATGGTCCGGCAAGCGGTCCGGTCCGTGGGTTTCCGTACTGCGGAGGAACTGGTGCGCGTCCTGTCCGGCCGTTTCCAGTTGAGCGAGATCGCCATGACCTACCGCCTGATGAACCTGGGCATCGTGTCCGGGCCGGCGCGGTAGAGGCGCTTCTGCCGGTTTCCCCGCCGGGTGCTCGGACCAGAGTGTGGCCGCAACGAGCGCCATGAAGAACTGTCGCACAGTCAGGACCCTTGCGGCACAATGATGTCAGGGAAACTGACCTTCGTAAAAGGTATTGTGCTGGCCTGCTCGGCCGTGTAACAGTGGTACAGCAGAGAGTGAACCACTCTCCTGCGATCGAGGTGGGTCCTGCGCCGTGTGATACCGGCTGCCGCCTCGTCAGGGCTGTACCGAGTGCACGCGCCCGGCCGTGAGCCGGGCACCGCTGGCCGGACAGCACCCCCCGACAACACACCTCGTGCAGCTTCACGCGCCGTTGCCGCCGATGCTCGCCCCAAAATCTGCAGGAGCACGCCCGCATACGGCTGCGCCGACAGCGAGGCGTGAACTGCCGCGGCCGACAGGCCATGTGCCGACTCATGCCGCCAATCGGTGCCTCGTCGCCCTGTCCTGGCCGTGTTCGTCGCCGTTCCTGGACGAGGCCGACATGCGCCCTTCCGAACGGCGGCTTCCGCTGTGCCCGCTCCATCCGCCACTGACCCCTGAAAGGGAACAGACCCGTGCAACACGTCAGCAGCTTCCGCACCTTCCTGCGGGAGACCGTCAACCTCAGCAAGGCCAAGCTCGACATCCTCGACAGCCGAGTCGAGTCCGTCTACCAGGCACTTCAGGACGACGCCGAACTAGGCCCCTTGATCCTCGGCAAGGAGCCCCAGGGATCGTGGGCACACCACACCATCATCAACCCCGTCGGCGACAAGGAGTTCGACGCCGACTTCATGCTCCACCTCACCGAGGTGCCGGAGTGGGCCGACAGCCCGAAGACCTACATCGACAAGGTCTACGGTGCCCTCCACCGGCACAGCGTGTACGGGAAGATGGATCCCACCCGCAAATGCCGCTGCGTGCAGTTGAAGTACGCCAACTCTATGCACGTCGACATCGTCCCTCACCTGTTCCTCGCGGACGGCCGGGAGGTGATCGTCAACCGCGACGACAACTGCTGGGAGGAGACCAACCCCGAAGGGTTCACCGCCTGGATGCGAGAGAAGGACAACATCGCCGAAGGCAACCTCCGCAAGGTCGTCCGGCTGATGAAGTTCCTGCGGGACCACAAGGGCTCGTTCAAGGGAACCCGGTCCATCATCCTCACCACCCTGCTCGGCGAACGTGTCAGCCAGGCCACGGCCCTGGCCCACCCCGGCTGCTACGGCAACGTGCCCACCGCGCTGCTGACCATCGTCGAGGACCTCGACCTCTGGCTGCAGGCCCGCCCCGACAAGCCCTCCATCGCCGACCCCTCCGGTTCCGGGGCCACCTTCGACCACCGCTGGGAGCAGGCCACCTACAGCTACTTCCGCGCCCGCATCCACACCCACGCCCAGGAGATCCGCGCCGCCTACGACGAGCAGGACCCGGACAGGAGCGTGCGGTTGTGGCGGAATCTGTTCGGAGACTCCTTCCCCTCCCTGCCGGGCACCTCCTCATCGTCGACGGCTTCGAAGTTCGCCGCAGCGACGCTGCTCACCACGGCCGCGCGTCCCGGGCGCGCGGGATGACCAAGCGCAGGTACCGCCCGGGGAGCCCCAACGACTGGCAGCGCCGACAGTTGGCCAAACTCAAGACGCTCGCGGACGAGCACCCCGGGGAGGTGCGGATGCCCGGCAGGCCCCGCACCACCCCCGGCGGCCGCGTGGCTGTCACGGTACGCATCCGCACCGCGGACATTGCGCACTCGCCGGGCGGCCTGCGCCTGGCCGACACCGAGGAGTTCCTGCTCGTCCTTCCGCCCGAGCCCTTGGCCCCGCCTGAAGTGCTCACCCTGGACTACCGCTTCGTCGGTGCCCCTCATGTCCTGCAGGGAAACCGCCTGTGCCTCTACCTCGACCCGGCCCGTGAATGGGACCCCTGTGCGGGCATCACGCCCGTCGTGAACCGCCTGTGGCAGTGGCTCACCGACGCGGCGGCCGGGAAGTTCGACGCCGACACCGCGCTCTACCACGCCGTCGGCGGCGTCCTCCACAGCACGCCCGGCACTCCCACCGTCGTCGTGCGCGAGCCGGTGGCACCCGGCCGCGCCGCTGTCGGCTGGCTCACCCCTCGCACCATCCACCGCCTCGACCTGACCAGTCGCCCCCAGGACGACGGCAGCCACCGGACCCCGGTCCTCACGCTGGACGGCTCCCTGCCTCTGGGAGCGGGCGACACCCTGGCGGACCTGCTGGCCTCCCTCGACCGCGCCCCCGCTGCAACGCCCCGCCCTGCAACGGAGCCCGGCCCCGTCGCCCGAGCCCTGCTGACAGCGCTGGCCGCCAGCGCCCTGCGCAACCCCGAAGGCACCGTGCAGCACTTCGTCCTGGCAGTCCCGCATCCCGCGGCGCCCCGCTCGCCCCTTTTCCTCCTCGCCGGGCGCCTGCCGTCCGGGCCGAGCGACCTGCTGCGCCGACTCGCCGACCGCGTGACGCCACGCCATCTGAACAACCTTCCTGCCGGGTTGAGTGGGGCCGCTATCGAATGGTGCTACCTCTCCGATGAACGCCCGGCCGTTACCACCCGCCGCGACGCACACCGTCCTGTCCGCGCCTTCGAAGGACTCCACGTCCACGTCTGGGGATGCGGCGGTATCGGCTCGTGGGCAGCCGAGCTGCTGGTCCGCGCCGGAGTCTCCCGCCTTACCCTCAGCGACTTTGCGCGGGTCACCGGCGGCCTCCTCGTGCGGCAGAACTACACCGAGGAACACATCGGCATGCCGAAGGCCCACGCCCTGGCCCAGCGCCTGGCCGGCATCCGGGACGACGTCGCCATCGACGTGGCCCCGCAGCCCCCCTCGCCCGAACTCCTGGAGGCGGTGGACCACGCCGACCTCGTCCTCGACGCCACCGTCAGCGTGAGCGTCGGCCGCTTCCTCGACCAACTCGCACAGCGCCCGCAACGCAGAGCCGTACTGGCCCAGTTGGCTGTGGACACCCGCAGCGCATCCCTCGGAATCCTCACCCTCGTCGCCCCCGGCACGGCCAGCGGCCCCAGCGTGGTCGACCAGATCGTCGGCCGGCGTGTCCTGGCCGCGCCGGATCTCGAGCCCTACCACTGCTTGTGGACCGAACCGGCGCCCGGGGACGAGCTCCGGCCGGTCCGCGGCTGCTCCGTGCCCACCTTCCACGGCTCTGCTGCGGACCTCATGGCGACGACCGCCGCTCTGGTCAACCTCCTGGGTGTGCAGATGCGCCACCCGGTCTCCGGGACCCACCTGTGCGCCCAGCCCCACACCGGAGTCGACCCCGCGCACCGGTTCATCGCCCACGAGGAGTCGGCACGGCAGGGACGGTGAACTAGAGCGCCGTGCCGTATCAGCCGGTGGCCGGGCCGACCTCCAGCGTGGGCACGTACTGCCCCGCGAGCCGTTCGTAGATGACCAGTTGGGGGTGTACCTGAGGGTGGTGCGTGCGTCCCAGCGTCACCGCAGCGGACATCGGGACGGCGGGCAGGACGTGCAGGCGCCGCAGAGTCTTCGCCTCGATCTCCAGGCTCGCCAGAAACCGTCTGATGGTGTTCTCCAGCGACTGCAGGGAAGCCTGCTGCCGCAGGATGTCCGGGTGCGTCGGTGCGTTGACCGGGCTGATCTCGTAGCGGCGCAGAGCGGCGAGGCCGCTCGGAATCTCGCGCCGGGCAATCGTCCCGGAGACGTTCATGACCACCACGGCCTCTTCCCCGGCCGGCACGTCCTGGTCCACGCGCACCGTGAACTCCGTCGCGGGGCCGGCCTCCACCGGCCAGATCCATGACTGCTCGTGGCGGTGGCGCTGGTACACGTCCGTTGGCACGGTGTCGTCCAGCAGGGAACCCAGGTGAACGAGCAGGGGCAGGCGTGCGAACCCGAAGACGCTGACATGCTGCACGCTGCCGCGGTCGATTCCTGCCCGCAGCTGATTCTTGATCACCTCGTCGAGGGCCCTGGTCGCGTACCGGTAGTAGCTGCGGCTCTCGGCAGCGGCGGACCGCGCGTCCTGCGACGGGGCGCAGTACTCGCCGGGCAGGTGCCGCAGGTCGACCTCGACTCCATGGCGGGAGTAGGACTCGAGGAACAGCGGGAAGCGGGAGCGCGCGGTCACGGCGTCCACGGCGGCGCTCCGTGACAGCTCCACGGCCTGGCCGTGCACCGATCCCACCACTCGCACCACCGTGGTGGCGCGATGCGGGCCCAGCCCCGTCAGATGCCGGATGCGGTCCTCGTGCTCCAGCTTCAACCGGCGCAGCCGCTCGACGGTGAAGACGTCCAAGGCGCCCTGCGCGTCGATCTCGGCGTGCTCGTCGGCGCATAGCAGGATCAGGTTGTCCGCACTGTCGCGAAGATCGGGATTCAGCGGATGCCCGCCCCGTGGCGACCGCGCATCAGTGCTCTGCCCGACGATGTGCGCCATCTCGCCCAGGTTCAGAGTGCGCCATGACAAGGATCCTTCCAGTAGGTAGGCGTTGCACAGCGCGCACCGGCCCCCGCTGCGAACCCATACCTCCAACCGGTCCTGGATGGGAAGAGTCTTCCTCCGGTGTGCCGGGTGACCCCCGCTCAACTTCCCCGCCTCCGCCGTCCCCTGTTTCTGCCGGGTCCGACACTAGGCGATAACCACTTTCCTATCGTATGAAATTGACAATCGGCGTACCGCAGTGCTCCGGCGAAGACGAAGAGCGCGCTGTCCGCGGTGCGGGACCCCATCTATAGGGGCCGTTTTCGTCTGCCGCGAGTAGGTCGAGGTACTGGGCGGCGTCGTGGATGACGTCCAGAGTGATGGCCTCGGTTCGGTCGAGGATGGCCAGTTGGCCGGCCATGCCGAGGAGCGGGGCTAGGTGCTCCATGAGGCCGTCCGTGATGCGGTAGAGCTCCTCCTGGTAGTCCAGCAGGCTTCCCGGCTGGTGGTGTCTCAGCCTCAGACGTCCGTCGAAGGTGAGAAGGGCACTAGCCCATTCGGTGGGGTGTTCCGGGCAGCGGGGCGGTAGCCGGTTGACCCAGAGAGTGGGAACGGAGCGCTGTCGCAGGGCGGCGGTTCCGGCGGGCGCCGCAGAGTGTTGAAGCGTGCGGTACGGGCTTCGCGGAGGAAGTCACTGGAGCCGATACCGCTCCACAGGACGGTCAGGTGATGATCGGTATGTGGTTTTCATCGGGGGTTCGGCGTTGTTCACTGAGCCTTTTCAGGGCGGCCACCGATCGGGTGACGGCCGGGTGCTCGGGATGAGAGCAGAACGAACGAGGCCTCCGCGCGGTTGAGCGAGATGTCTCACGCCTCAAGCAACCAGCCAGGAAGCCTCGTTGGTCACCTATCCTGCCGCACTGGACCTGCCGCACGCGCTCGTCGAGTGGGTCACCATGCTCATCGTCACCCGCGAGGGTGACCGCCGATGCAAACTCCCGCTATCCCAAAGGGCCCTGGTAGCGCTGGTCTACCTGCGCAAGCACGACACCCTCGCCCAGATCGCGGCCGGCTTCCGGATCAGCGTCGGCACCGCCCACGCCTACGTCCACCAGGTCACCGACCTCCTCGCCCGTCACGCTCCCGGCCTCACGCAGGCACTGCGCGAGGCCGACGCCGAGTACGTCCTGATCGCCGGCACCCTCGCGGAGTGTGACCGGGTCGGCGACGGCCGCGCCGACTACTCCGGCAAGCACCGCCGCCACGGCGTGAACCACCAGGTCATCACCGGTCCGACAGGCAAGCTCGTGTGGATCTCCCGCGCCCTGCCAGGCCGCACCCACGACACGATCTGACCGCCGCCCGCACCCACCGCATCGTCAAGACCTACGCCCGGCTCCGCATCCCGGCCCTGGCCGACATGGCGTACACCGGCGCCAGCAGCACGGTCGCCGTCCCCACCAGACGCCCGCCCCGCAAGGAGCTCAGCGACAGGCAAAGGTCGCTGAAGCGGGCCCATGCCCGGCTCCGCCACCCTGTCGAACGCGGCGTCGCCACCCTGAAGCGCTGGAGGATCTTCCGCCATGCCCGATGCAGCCCGAACTGGCTGACGTCAGCAGCCAAGGCAGTCCTCACCCTTGAGCTTCACAGCTGAAAAGGCTCAATGAGTACCACTAGCGCTGGTACAGCGTCAGGCTTCCGTTCCAGCAAAATGCAACTGCCCTCCATCTAATCAGCAGTGAACGCAGCACAACCCCTCCACTGCAAAAAATCAATCTCAGAAGAGTGGAAGTTGGCCTTGGCCAGCCTTGCTCGCCAGCGGCGATCGCCGAGACGTAACGGCGCCAACGCGAACGCTCCAACGATCGGGCCGCAGGATGGTCTGGCCAGGTATAGGTGTCACCACCATCCCGGCGAGGTCGGCAATGGTGGCCTCGACAATCGTGGCGAGCGCCACGGGCGTAACAAGGCCCGCATCGAAGGTCTCGGTCCAGCCGTTCGGCATGATGTCCCGGCCGAGGTGAGGACCGTGGCCGGCTTCACGCAGGTACTGGAGGACGGCTTGCTCAATGGCGTGCGCCTCGACGCCGGTGGCGAAGTGCCAGTCCTGGGCGAGTACCCAGCCGGATCGGCGGTGCTGGTTGACCCGTTCGTTGCGGCCCGCGGTGCCGCCGATTCCGATCTTGACCGCGTTGTGCTGGTGGTGCTCCATGACGTAGACGCGAGCGGGGGCAGTGAGGTCGAAACCGTGGCTGGCGCAGAACCGGCAGCCGCCGCCGGTGCGGATTTTCATGAGCGTCGGCGCGACCTCGTTGCCGCAGCTAGTGCAGCGGCACCGCCACGGAGTCATCGAGGTGACGTACGGCTCCAGGGGCTCCAGTCCGGCCGCGCGCATGTCGGCGGCCGCGACCTCGGGGTCGGCCTTCCTGGCCTCGGCCGTCCTCACGTCCGCGCAGTGCCGACAGCCCCCTTGTTCTGCCAGGATGCCGCCGAGAGATGGTGAGGTCTCGCCACCACATCCGGTGCAGCGGCAGCGCCATGCCTGATGGCGGCGGCCGGAGTACGGCTCCAGCGGTTCCAGGCCGGCGGCGCGCATGAGGGCCTCAGCCTCGTCCGCCGGCCAGCGACGGCGTCCGCCCGGTGTGGGCGGACAGTACGGGCATGCCCGCAGGCCGCGGTGCAGGTTCTGCAACCGGATCTCGACATCACGGCCGCACGTGTCGTGGCGGCAGGCCCATAGCCCGGCCGGGCCAGGGTAGGGCTCCAGTGGTGTCAGACCGAACGTCTGGAGTTCGGCGGTGGCCTGCTCGCCGTCGGTGCGAGGGAGTTCCCGCCGGCGAGCCCACGCCTGGCTGATACCCACCCCGGCCTTCTTGCGGGAACATGGCCAACACCCGCCCTGGCCCTGCTTGATGGACCCGTGCATCGGCGTCACGGTGGCGCCACAGGCCGTACAACGACACGGCCACGGAGTGTCGGTACCCGGATAAGGCACCAGGGGCTCCAGCCCCGCCGTACGCATCAGGGCGACGGCGTCCGCAGGATCGACCGGGGCGTTCGGCGCGCACCACCGGCAGATCCCGACGCCGCGCTTCACGTTGGAATACCGGGCCTTCACCTCCCGCCCGCACACCTCATGCCGACAACGCCAATGGGTCATCGACCCCGGGTACGGCTCCAACGGCTCTAGCCCAGCCGTCCGCATCAACGCCTCCGCGTCCTGCGGGGAAATCGGCGCCTTGCCCGCACAGTACCGGCAGCCGCCCTGTCGGCCGGAGGAGATATTGCCCAGCCGTGGGGTCACCTCCTTCCCGCATACCTCGTGGCGAGACCGCCACGGATTGCCCGAGCCGGGATAGGGCTCTAGCGGCTCGAACCCCGCCGCACGCATGATCACGACTGGATCGCGCGGGTCCTTCCGCGGACGTCCCATCGCCATCCCGACCTCCCCATCAGCGCATCAGCGGCCAACGGGAGGATCTCATCGACCACTGACGCATCGGCACCGTCAAACGCGACAGTTTCGAGGCCGCAGAGTGGAGAGGACGCGAGCCTGCGCCCTCTTGGAAGATCCAGCGGTGACATGGACGCCGGGCACAAGATGTCTCGGAGGCGGTATGAGCGGGGCCTGGGCACCAGCGGGAATCTCGGGCGCTGCTCGCTATCGCTCTTCCACACAGCGCCGAGCAACCTCTTCTCCGGTTCCAAGGATCGCGGCAACTTCTGCAACCAGCCCGCGAAGGACCGTACGTCGGGCCAGCCGGCCAAGAACACTCCCAGCAGGCCGCGTAGGAGCCCAATGCCTGGCGAAGCCAGGTTTTCTGCCAACGTCCGCTGTCGGCGGTACGGGATACTGTCCAACCGCCAGCACTAGCAGAGGAATGGGATGCAACTCAGTCCATCGCGGCTTCCACAGCTGTGGCACGGCCTGGGAGCGAAGCGCGGAGATCGCGCGATCATCGAGATGACCCGGGCGCTCACGGACATCGGCGTGACCATCACGACCACCAATGCCGAGCTCTACCTGCGTGCGCACTACCGCACCAAGGCCCAGGGGCGAGTCGTGCTCGCCGTCGGCATGCTCTGCAGCTTCTTGGCCTTCCCCGTCGTCCATCAGTACGGCTGGGGCCCCGGCACAGTAGCGAACCAGCACCCGGCGACCCCTCGAACGGTCCTGATCACCTTGCTGTGCCTGGCGCCCGAGATCGCCGGACTCCTCTTCCTGGAGTTGCGCGGCAGACACTTCGGAATCGTCCGGGACATGGCCCGGGCGATCTCAGCCTGTGGGGATGCATACCGCGCAGAGGTGATCCAGCGGCCTCTCAGTATCCGCCAGGTGGCGAAGCGTTGTCAGGAGATTCGTCGGCAACTGCTCGTCATCGGCTATCACGCCAGCTCGATGCCCTTCGGATCACGCCACCGGACCACCCACGGCCGCCACGGATCCGAGGTGTCCAAGAGGCTGTGGCAGGCGGAGGCACGGCTTGGAAGCGAGCCGATGGCTGCCCTCGGTGAACTGGCAGAGACACTTGCAACCATCGCCGATCGGTACGCCGCCGGGTACACATCCGCCCTGCTGCCCGACATCGGTCTGCCGACGGAACCGGTGCGCAACTCCGAGCGGATCCGGACCGTTCTCGCCGTGCTGTCGGCGGGCGCCATGCTCTGGCTTCTGGTTCCCCATCTTGGGGGAGCCGCCCAGCCTTTCGCCATCGTCGTCATTCCTGCGCTGTCGTTTGCCTGCTGGCTCGGCATCGACCGCGGGCTGTCGCTCCTCTCAAGGTTCTATCCCGGCTCCGCCTCACAGCCCTCCATGGGAACTCCGCCAGCGGACCAAGGTGCCGAGTCGGCACTACAGCCTTAACAGACATCGAGCGCATGTCTCAGAGGGCATTTGATGAGAGTACTTTGCCCTTTATGTCCCAGTAGGTTCCTCGCTAGGTTGGTGTGGTCTCGTCCGCATCCAGAAGCGGGCGCGGACGCGTGAGCATGGCCGCCATGACGATGTTGGCCGCTGGGTAGGGCCCGGGATCAACGTGCGGATCCCAATGATTCAGTATCTTGGCCGTCATGTTGAACGAGCCCGGAGCGACTCAGTACACCAACCGTTGGTGCGAAGCGGTGGGTCCCGGTCATGAGGCTCGTCAGGAGAGTTGCTCCTGTTTCGACCAACGCAGTGTGAGCAATCGGCGGCGGGTTCGTTTCCATAGCGAGCGCCAGGACACGTCCGCGACTGGCTGGCAGCACCTTCTGGCCCTGATCGACGAGGCAGCTGCCGACGCCCGGACTGCCGTCCTGGAAGGCATCCGTCCTGCCCGGCGAGCGGACCCGAACGCCGACACCCCGGTCGCCGGTACCAACCTGGTCGAGGTCCATATGCCCGGGCAGAACCCCGGTCAGCTCGCTGTGCCGATGTAGGCCGGTTCCGGGAAACCCGGTGTCCGGCCGTCGGCCCGCCGCCTATATATAGGGGGGACGAGAACTCCGCACCCGGCCGGCTGCCGGGCCGACCCGCGCAACTCGGGCCCCGAACGAACGGCGAGCACCTGGTGCTGAACCTGGAAGAGCAGATCACCCGCGTTTGGACCCCGGAGGTCCGGCCACTGGTCGCGGACGCCTACCGCTGCTACAGCGCCGGCAGCCCTCGGGCCGCCATCGTGTCCACCTGGACGGCGGTCTGCGCCGACATCATCCACAAGCTCCACCAGCTCGCCGAGGACGGAGACGGCGCGGCTGACGAGGTCGTCAAGAAGATCGAAGGGGCCCGCGCCAAGGCCGACGCCGAGGCGCGGAGGACGATGCAGCGAGTCGAGAACGGACTCCTGCAGAACGCGCTCGATCTGGAGCTCATCGACTTCATCGAGCACACCCAGCTGGAGCGCCTGGAGCAGGACCGCCACCTGTGCGCGCACCCCTCGCTGCGTCCGCTCGGCGACGTCTTTGCTCCGAGCGGGGAGTACGCGCGGGCCCACCTGGTGGCCGCGCTGGACGCCCTGCTGGTGCACCCGCCCACTCAGGGCCGCAAGGCGTTCGCCCGGTACCGCGAGTACGTGACCGACCCCGCCTTCGTCGACCACGCCGGTCACCTGGTGCAGATGTTCGCTCAGCGGGTGAAGTCCAGCACCTGGAAGTTGATCGTCGGCACGGCGGCCAAGCACGCCATGCTCGAACTTGAGCTGCCCGAGGGTAGTGGCATCACCGGGACCGTCTCGGCTGACCGGCAGGCGCGCTGCCTGGTCGCCTTCGCCCAGCACGACCGCGACACCGTGAGGGAGGCTGTCATCCAGGCCATGCCCAGGTTCAACAAGCTGTCCATCGAGCAGCAGGTGCGAGGGCTTACCCGGCTGGGCGACTTCGATGTCTTCACCGACGCCCTCGACGCCACGATGTGCGAGAAGATCAGCGCCTACCTTGTGCAGGAGCTCGACAAGTTCCCCCCACAGCACGACAAGGCGGTCGAGGTGATCGGGCTGGTTGCCTTCGGCGCCATCCGAGCCCGTATCCCCGCCCTGGTCGAAGCGTTCGAGGTGAGGATCGACCCGCATCGTCGGGTCGACCTCATCATGGCGAATCCCTCCCCCTACTTCGCCAGCACGGTTGCGGAGATCCTCGCCGAGGCTGCTACTTACCGCAGCGCCGAACACTTCGCCGCGCATGGGCTGCTCCCGATCGCGCGCTTCGTCCAACCTGATCAGCTCGGCGGCATCCTGACCGCCTGGGCTGAGAACCAGGACTGCCGGGCCGCAGCGCAGATGCCCAGGCTTGCGGCGCTCTTCTGGAGGGAGGCGCCGCAACTTCACGGACTCGCGGCATGGACGGACTTCGTCAAGCGGGTACGAGAGCTCGTGGGGACGGACGAGTGGTACCAGTACGACGAGCTAGCCGCCCAGATCGACTACCAGGAACCGCCTGCCGCATCGTAGGTCGATCACCATTTCGCCGGGCGGCCTCTTCCTCGGCGCGGTCGGCCTGCGAGGTAGAGGCGGCTGGCCGGTTGCCAGTGGTGGAGGGCATGGCTGCCCTGGACAATCTGCTCTGATACCGGACCCATGTCCCGGTCGTCCGACGGAAAGCCCGAAGGGGCGCCGAGCGGATGGGACGCCACGTGGAGGTGCCATATGCCGAAGATCATCCGAGTCGTTCGGACGATTGACGATCCCCGCCTTGAAGTCGGCCTCCCTTCCAAAACGTTCCGCGAGAACCGCAAGTGGCTCAAGTCGGCAATCCCGGGCAAGGAGATCCGGCCCGACTGGGACTCGGAGGCGCGTTGTTGGCGGGTGGCCAAAGCCAACTTCGCCGATCTTGTCCGTGCGATGGCCGACAAGTACGGCACGGTCAGGGTCATGATCGAGTACAACCCGAAGATGGTCTGCACCGAGTCCTGCAGGAATGCGCAGGGAGACGATTGTGCGTGCTCCTGCCTGGGCCGATCCCATGGCGGGGGAAGGTGGCTTGAGGGCTGGAAAGACCTTGGAGAGATCGCCGTTGGGCACGAGGGCCGAACGCGCATCGCGTACGACGTGCGACGCGAGCCGAGGACGGCCCGGCCCGCCGGACAGGCTGTGACGACACCCAGCCAGCTGGGCCCGGAACAGTGGTACTGCCCGACAGACGACCAGTGGTCTGACGCCGACGACTGGACGAAGGAGATGGAGGGCGAGGAGGGATTCAGGGAGTTCTCGCACTACTGTCCGAACGGGCACTGGTTCAATGGCGCTACTCCCCGATCCTTCTCGAACCTTAGGGTCGGCGCTGAGAGGATGAGTCGCGCCCGGCCTGCCTCATAGGGGTCTATGCGGTCAACCACCTGCCCGAAAGGGGCACAGGGGTGTCAGGCCCCAGGGCCTGGGGGCGTGGTGGAATCAATCATCCGTTCCAAGGAGCGTCAGGACAGCCTCGGTGATGCAGCCCTCCTGTTCGACCGGGTAGCCGCGGTGCAGGCATCCGGCGGCAAGTTCCGCAGCGGGGCCAGCGAGCAAGGTCTGGAGATCTTTCCAGACCGGGCTGTCGGGTTCCCACGGCTTCTGCGGTGTGTGGGTCAGCGTCAGCCCGACGTCGCAGATGGTGGTCCGTCTGCGAGCCTGCGGTGTCAGTGAGTTCCAGATGGCGGTCGCGATCCGGACTCCTCCGAGGTCGGCGTCGGGGGCGATGACAACGGTTTTTGCCTGCTCGGCGAGTTCGGCTATGTGGCGGCGGATGTCGTGGCTCGGCATTCCGGCGTGGTACACGATCCCGAGCGGTTGCGGGTTCGTGTCGAACATCTCGTAAACGGCGTCTGCGGCTTGCAGGTTCTCGACCACCACGAGGGTGTCGCTGCGCAGCCGGAGGTGGAGGTCGTCGGTTGTGGCCGGGATGAGGACGATTCCGAGGCCGTCAAGGTGGCAGCTTCGGCCTGCTGGCATCGCCGTGACAAGGCCGCCGATGCCTATACGGCTGCGGCCCCGCAGTCCGACGGCTTCGGCGAGGGCGGTGGGGACGCCCGCTTCGCGCAGCACCTGGGCCGCGTCGTCCCAGGTCTTGGAGTTGCGGGTGTGGGCGAGGGAGAACGCCCGGGTGCTGGTGTGGCGGGTTCCTTGGTGCAGGTCGTTCGCCAGCGCGGTGAGAAGCGCGATGCGCCTGCGGGCAGGGGTGGGCCGTTCCAGCTCTCGGGCGAGCGCTTCGTCGAGTTGTCGGAGGTCCTCTTCGACGGCGCTGTTGGGCAGTCGTCGAAGATCGGCGATGGCATCGCGGGCCTGCTGGAGCGCGCGAACGTGCTGCGCCGTCTGTTCGTCGCGGACTTCGCGGTGGGCTTGTGCCTGGGCGCGGCCTGCGGCGGTGAGGGCCCAGCCGGTCGGGGAGCCGAGGGAGAGGTCGTCGGTGACCTCGCAGCGCAGGACGATGGTGCCGGCTCGTACGAGTTCGACCGCGAGGGGCCACGCCTCGTTCCCGAAGCGTGCTCTGACGGCGGGCCATGTGCGTTTCGAGGCGCCGAGAACGAAGCTGTGGTCGCCTGGTCGGCGGGCGAAGAGAACGTGGTCGAGCGCAGCGGGGTCCGGTGCTGTGCTTGGCAGGAGGTCGACATGGTTGTCCCGCAGTCGGTTGTTCCTGGTCCGCACGGTGCGCAGGGTCCCGTCGTCCTGGCGCCTGGTGCGTTGGACGAAGTGCGCGGTCAGTCCGGCCGGGGTGCCTGCCAGGTAAACGGCAGGGCCGTGGTGGGGTTGACCGGAGGGGGTGGTCACCACCAGGTACGTCCTGCCATGAGGGCTTCGAGGGTGATCTCGACCCGCTCGTGGTTGTCGTCGTGGCCGAACATGCGGGTGGCGGTGTTGAGGGCTTCCGCGTGGCTGGGGTAGTGGAAGTAGAGGATGCCGCCGCAGAAGTCCGCAGCGTCGTCCATCAGCGTCTCCTGGCAGGTTCCCAGGACGGTGATGCCGTGCTCCTGGGCGGTTTCGGATACGGCGGACAGGACTTCCCTGCGGTGGTGGTAGCCCAGTGCGTCGCCGAGTTCGTCCAGGACGAGGAGTCGGCCGCGGGGGTGGGGGGAGGCGAGGAGCGCGGCGAGGACGAGGTGGATGGAGAACAGCTTCTCCTGTGCGGCGTTGGTGATGTTGTCGTACGGGAGCATGTGGCCGGTGGGGGTCCGTCGCCAGTGGGGGACGATCTCGCAGCGCCACAGGTCGGACAGCGACTGCGGTGGGGTGATGGTGCGGCGCAGTTCGGCGCCGTAGAGGCCGGCGGCGCGGTTGAGGTGGTCGAGTGCGTTCTCGATGTCCTGCAGGGCCTGGTCGAGTCGCAGCGTGATGCTGTCCTGCATGGCGTGGACGCTCTGTTGGAGTTCGTTCACGATGCGCTGGCCTGCGGCGAGGCCGAGTTCGCGTTCCTCCCGGTTGGCGGTGATGCGGGTCCGGGTTCCGCGGTCGGCGTCGGCCCGGGTGTCGAGCCAGTCCTGGACGGCGTTCGCGGGTGCTTCGAAGGCGTCGGCTCCCTGGAATTGGCGGGTGCCTTCGTCTCCGCTCTGGTTGGCGCGCAGTTGGACGGCGTTCGCGATGGCGGGGGTGGGGGCGTTGGCGCCGGTGATGGAGTCGATGCCGAGGTCGGCCACGGCTTGTGAGAGGTAGCGGCCGGCTTGTTCGCGGAGTGAGATCTCGCTCCGGCGGTCCGGTGGCGGTGTGCCTGGGTCCGGTTCTTCTCCGTCCGAGGGCCAGCGGAGTGCGGTGAGGGCTTGCTCGCGGCTTCCGGCCCGTTCCAGCCAGTACGGGGTGTTCAGAGCGGCGAGTTGGCGGTCGGCTTCGTCCGACTGTTTCCTGGCTGCCGTTTGCTGTTGGCGGGCGGCGTCCAAGCGGTGTTCCGCGCTCTGGCGTTGCAGTCCGAGGGTCTGTTGCTTCACGTAGGCTTCGCGCAGGCGTTGTTCGGCCTTGTGCAGGGAGTCTGTCCGCTGCTGCAACTGTGCTTCGGCACCAATGAGTTCGTCTTCCAGCGTTTGGCGCTTTCCGCGGAGTTCGACGGCCCGCTCGGCGTGTTGGAGCCTGTCGACGAGGAGGTCCGCGTCGCTCTGGGCCGTGTGGGCCAGCTGCGCGGCCTCTTCTGCTGTTCGGAGGGTTTCCGCGGTCTCGTCCGCTTCGTGGCGCAGGCGTTCGATTAGGGCGTCTCGGCCTGTGATGGGCTCGGGGAATCCTCCGACGATCTGCAGGCCGGTCTCGTCGTCGAGGGCGGTCGCCGGGTCCGCGGTGCTGCGGAGGCGTTCGGCCAAGGCGTGGAGGAAGGGCCGCAGGGCGGGCGGTGCGAACGCCGGGGTGCGTACTGCTCGGTTGTGGCGGCGGAGAACCAGTACCGCTCCGGGCAGTTCGGCAAGGGCTCGGGCAGCCGGGTCCGCTTGGTCCTCGTCGATGCACACCGCGTCCTGGTAGAGGGCGAGGCGTGCTTCCCAGCGGGTGCGCTGGTTGGCAGGCAGGTCGAGGCCGTCCAGGAGGCCGACGGCTTCGATGCCTGCGGCGGCGAGGATCTCCACGGTGCGGCCGGCGCGGCCGTAGTGTCCTTGTTCGGCCTGCGCGACGTCCTGGAGGGCCTTGGCGTGGGCGGCCTGCGCGGCGGTGTGCGCGGCTTCGGCGGCGAGGGCGCTCCGGCGTGCTTCGCCTGCGGCGTGGAGGGCGTCGGTCAGGGTTCCGTGGGCTCCGGCTGCTCGACGTCCCTCCTCCTGGATGCTCTCTCCCGCGCGGGCGATGTCGTTTCTCAGCTCCACCGTCCTGTCTCGGGCCTGTTCCAGCAGGCTGTCCGCGGTCTGTTTCTCCGCCGAGGCCGTGTTGTGCTCCGCCTCGACCTTCCGGCTGTCGCGTACCGCTTCCAGTTCGGCTTCCGCCTGCGCGACGGCGCGCTCCGCGTCCTCGATCGGCGCCTGGAGGTCGGCCTTCTCCTCCGAGAGCTGGTCCTCTCTGGCAAGGACGTCGAGCAGGCCGCGGGCGTAGTGCAGTGCCCAGAACTTTTTGGCCTGGGCCAGGTTGGCGCGCGCCTTGTCCCGCTGTTCGACGGCGTACAGGGTTCGTTCCTCTTCGAGGAGGGCGTTCTCGTTCTCGGCTTTCCGGTCGGCGAGTTCGGTCATCTGATGGGCGAGGTCGCGGCGCACGTTCTCGTCGGTTTCGAGCAGGTGGGCCCTACCGGTCAGGTCGATCAGCGCTGCGCCGATGCCTGCGGGGGTGAACAGCCCGGTCTCCAGTTTGAGCAGCGAGGGGCCGCCTCGGCGCTTGCCCCGTGAGGTGAGGAAGGCGAGGCACCGCGGGACCGGCCCGTAGAGGCGTTCGGCGTACTGGACGGCTCCGAGCGCGGGCCCCGGAAGGGATTTGAAGATCGTGGCTGCGGCCCGGTGGCGTTCTTCTTCGTCGTCGGAGGTTGCCAGGTGGAAGCCGGGTGCGTGGCGGACCTGGACGTAGGGGGCGGTGGCGGAGATCCGCATCCAGACGGTGTGGGCGCTCTCCAGGACGTCGTCCGGGTCGGCGAAGACTCCGGCGATGAAGCCGTAGGTGGCCGCCGGGTACCTCTGTGCGGCAACGCCGGCCGTGTCGGGTTCGAACAGCATCTGTGCGACGGCGGCCGGTCCCGCGCCGTACATGCGCCATTCGGGGTCGCCGAGCAGGAGTGCGACGGACGCGAGCCAGCTGGTCTTGCCGGACTCGTTGGAGTCCTCGGGTCCTTTGCCGGTCACCGCGACGAACGATCCGGGCACGATGACGACGGGAGCCGAAGGGTGGCGGGCGATGTCGAAGGTCTGCACCGCGATCAACTGGCGGTCCCCGATGATCCCGAGGTCGATCTCCCGGGTGCTGGTGGGCTCTTGAGTGGTCATGGTTGGAGCTCCTCGGCAGGCCGGGACACAGGCGCTGTCCCCTGCTGCTCGCGCTGGCGGCGGATGACGTCGGCCAGCAGGGAGTCGGGAAGGGTGACGAGGACCAGGTCCTCCCACAGGCGGGCCGACTGGGCATCGGTCAGCCGCAGCAGGGCCGGGCCGGGAAGGATCTGCCCGAGGTGCCCGGTACGCAGCAGCCGTCTGGCCTTGAGCCGCCGAACGGCAGGGCGGATCAGTGTGTAGGTGAGGTCGTCGTCGGTGTTCGTATGGATTTCCGTGATGGACGTGCCGGGGCCGTCGCTGAGCCAGGAGGTGGATCGGTGCTTGCCTCCGGCCCGGGGGATCGCGACGGTGCGCAGCAGGACGATGGCCAGCACGGCGCGGTCGATTTCCGGGAGGGTGCCGATTCCGTCGGCGGCAAGTGCCTCGGCCACGGTGTCGTCGTAACCGCTGATGTACCCGGACACGGCATGGTACTCGCGGACGAGGAGGGTACGTCCGGCGCTCTTGAGGCGG
The DNA here is from genome assembly GCF_000721345.1 of Kitasatospora sp. NRRL B-11411. Classification (NCBI taxonomy): domain Bacteria; kingdom Bacillati; phylum Actinomycetota; class Actinomycetes; order Kitasatosporales; family Streptomycetaceae; genus Kitasatospora; species Kitasatospora sp. NRRL B-11411. Next base: position 76,744 of record NZ_JOGH01000018.1, read on the forward strand.
CGGGCGACCACGGCGCGCAGCGCGTCGTCGGCAAGGGCGGGAAGTGCTTCTGCGGGGACGGGACCGTCGGCTGTTTCCAGGGCTGCGATGGCTGCTTTGACAAGGGTCTCTTCCCGGTCGGAGAGGATCTCGGTCATGGTTCGCTCTCCTCCGTGGGCTGCCTGCTGTCCTCGGGCGGGCGGGGCAGGCGGTCGTGCATCCGGCGCACGGCCTCGGTGAAGGTGTCGGGCAGAGCGGCGACCGCGGCTCCCAGTCTGAGCCGGGCGCCATCCCTGTGGACGAGCAGCAGGAGGGGCAGTTCGGTGTCGAGGGCGTCCTTGACCGATTTGGAGTCGGCGCCGATGTCGACCAGGGCGTCGATGATCTCTGCCCGGTCGAACGGTTCGCCGGGGTACGGCGGCAGGCGCACGTCGCGCCAGGCGACCGCGAGGCACATGGCGAAGGTGAGCGACTGGGTCGGGCTCAGCCTCCGCACGAAGTAGGCAGCCGTCTCCTCCGGTACCGGGGGGACGGACCATCCCAAGGTCAGGGCCCGGCGGATCTCCCCCGGCCTGCCGGAGGTGAGGGCAGGCGGCGGAATGGGTCCGGAGCAGTCCACGAGGCGCCGACCGCAGGTGAGAGCCCTGCTCCGTACGTTCTCCACGGTCCGGGCCGACAACTCGCGGATGTCAATCAGCCCTCGGGCGCGGGCGGAGGCCAGGAGGTAAGCGGGGTCAACGGGCTTCATGATGTTCCTCGCGCCCACGGTCTCGTAGGTGCTGCGCTGCGTCGGCTTCCTGCCGGTGCAGGTAGACGGGGTGGAGGTAGGTGACCCATCCGACGCGGTCGACGATCAGGCTGATGCCGATCTCCAGCCGGTACGGGGCGTACGGGTCCGCGTCCAACCCGATCAGATCCGCGAGCAGGCGGGCGGCGGCCGGCCAGCGGGAGTTCCGCAGTTCCTCGGTGAGGTCCGCGCGGTCACCTTCAACCAGCAGCCGCTCCGCGAGGTGGTCCTGGCGGCTGCGTTCACGGACCCGGGCCTCGCCGAGCCGTTGCAGCGGGTCGCGTTCCGGCGTGATCCGCGGCATGGCAGGCCGACGGCGAACCCTGGTGTAGGGAGCGAACTCCCCGACCGTCTTCATCAGCGTGCCCGCGTCGATCCACACGGTCGGCGTATCCGCCACCAGGTCGGCGCCGAACCCGCCGAGGAGAGCCAGCGGGGCGTGGCGGGCGGCCTCAAGGTACTCCTCCACGCTGAGCACGGCGAAGTCGAGGCTCCTTCCGCCCTGTTCGACGATCCGCTGGGCCGCGGCCGACAGTGCCCGCTGGTAGCGCTGTTCGGCGTTCAGCAGCGCCATGGCCTGGTGGTCGAGGGCGTGATCGTTCGGGAAATGGTCGGAGACCTCCCTGTTGAGGAACTCCACCTTCTCGCTCAGACCCGGGTGGTTGTGCTCGCGCTGCTCCTCCGCCAGTTCCCTGATACCTGCGTCGGCGACCAGCCGTTCCAGGTGGATCGCGTAGAGGCTGATCATCTGCCGACAGTACGAGAGGTTGGCTTCGATGACCGCGCGGTCGCGGGTGCGTCGGCTCAGCAGCGTCCGGGTCTCGTCGAGCAGCGCCGCCAACTCGTCGATCCCCCGGTGCCGGCGCAACCGTTCGTGGACCAGGATCGCCGGTCCGACCGCCGGATGGAGTGCATAACGCTGCTGGTGCTTCTTCGCGAGGTAGGGCTGGATCGCACCGTAGTGTTCGAAAACGGCCCACCGCGCATCGAAGAAGTCCTCGCCGTACTGCGGTGAGTACCGTTCACCGATCAACCTCCACACGTCACTCCTGGTCGGCCCGCCTGATGCCCCGCTCTCGGCGAAGGCAGCGACGATGTCTCGGGCCACCGCCAACGCTTCCGGGCCTTCGAGGAGCGCCTCCCGGAACTTGGCAACCACCGCACTGAACGCACGTACGTTCAAAGCCTGCTGCCGCGGGCTGAGGCTCTCTGACAACTCGTCCGATCCCGGAGGTAGGCGACCTGGGGACGGGTTCGCGTTCACATCCGACACTTCCCCGCGTTCGTGAAACGAATGAATCAATTATCCGCCCACAGAACTTCTACGGCAGCCTGACGACCACAGATGGCACCCTCTTCACGACTTCTGGCATCAACCGGTCTCCCGGCACTCATCGATTCGAAACCCCGTTTCCCCTGAACTACTACCAGTTACCGCTGCAGCCGCACCCCGGCAAGGAGTGATCGTTTTATCTCGGCTCCGCCCGGAAACCGTGGAAAATCAGTGGCCGTTGGTCTCGCGCCTCATGGACGCCAGGCGGACTGCCGCAATACCGAAAGTATCGTCTAGCTACCATCCACTCAGGCCCGTGCCCAAATACGTACCATGCGCTGGAAAGTTTCACCCACACCGCCCGCCACCATGCTGTCCCCCTTCACGGGAACTGCCGAGCCCGTCCATAAAGGCATAGGCATCCTAGCTGGATCGCTTCCTGGATCACGCGGTCAGCTGACACGCTCACCGAACTCAAGCAAGACCAGCTGCCCCTCGATCAGCGAGGACGGTGGGGCGGCCTGGCAGAGAACCCGAACGCGGTGCCACGCAGACACAAACCAGTCTGGACCCATCCTTCGAACCCCGCCGCAGTGGCACCCACCCGTCTTCTCCCCCAGCAACGGGAACGCCAGCCTCCTCGTGGAAGATCCGCAGACGGCATCCATTCGCCAATGTGTACACCTCTGACCTGCTACGTTGCCGTTCAACGAAGCGGGGTGACGCACCGCAAGCGCCCAGGCTGCAGGCAGGCGCTGGCGCTCGCTGCCTCCAAGTGCAAGAGCTACCTTGAGGGTAACCGTCCTCGCCCCCGGCACCTGGTGGTACTGCTGACCCACCAGCACACCCCAGCCCTCTCGCAGCTGACCACGGGGCCCTTCCTGTCCCAACTGTCTTGACGCCCTGACACCCTGAGATGTCTGTCTCCACAGCCGCGTGGCCTTCGATGAGCATCACGCCTTCGCGGCCATCGGTACTACCGCGCCTCCACTGGCAGCCTGACACCGTCGCGCCGGGCCCGCATGGGCCTGGAGTGCCCGGCTCGCTGAGCGGGCACCCCAGGGGCTCATCCAGGGGGAGTCGGGTCGAGCGGCACGCGCCGCCTCACCCCTGGACGTCGGCGCTCAGAACGCCAGGCGCGCCATGATGTGGGTGCGTCCGTCGGGGTTGCTGAAGATCTTCGCCGTTCCGCTCTGTCCGATGCGGTAGGCGTGGAGCGTCAGGGTGTCGCCGGAGGAGAACGTGTGCATGAACGTCTGCCCGGCAGTGTCCTGGCCGGACTGGTCGAAGTCCCGGATCTCCGTGATGGCCTCGCTGCCGGGGATCAGCGTGCCGTTCTTGAACACCGCTGTGGTGGTCGACAGCTGTCCGCTGCCCGGCAGGGAGAGGTAGGGGCGGGCGTTGTAGAAGACCACCCAGTCGCCGGCGATGGCGATCGTGAGGGTCGCGAGACCTCGGTGATCTGCTCGTAGGCGTGGTCGGCTCCGCCGAGGGCGTGCGCGAAGTCGAGCGGCCCGGTCTGGGTCCAGCGGTTGGCAGCCCCGGTCTGGGCGGGCGGAGGTGTGGTCATGACGAACTCCGATTCTCTTGATCCGCAAAGGTGGTTCGCCCAGTAACTCTCCCTTCTGGCCTGGGAGAACACATCAAACGACTGACAGGGCGAGGCACACGGGCGTGCACTGAAGTCATCGGTTTTTCCTAATTGCGCCGGTTGGCTTCTCTCGCGCCCCCGCTTCAGCCGACTTGACGTCTTCGCGTCCTGAGATGTCTGTCGCGGCGCCGTGTTGTTCAGGCGGATTCGAGGATCGGGCGGACCTCGACGGTCTCCGGGGTGGGCAGGCTGCTGGCCAGTTCGAGGGCCTCAGCCCGGTCGGTGACCTCGACGATGAACCAGCCGCCGAGGGTCTCCTCGCCGGTGTGCGCAGGCCCGTCGGTGACTGCCGTCGTCCCGTCGGCCGTCGTGCGCACCGTCGCGGGGGTGGTGTGCTCGGTCTCCAGGGCCTCGCCGCCGACCAGTTTCCCGGCTGCGGCGAGGGCGCCGATCCAGCCTTCGTACTCCTTGCGGTAGGCGGCCCGGTCGGCCTGGATCAGGCGGCGGGACTCGTCCGTCTCGAAGATCACGAGTGCGTACTTCACGGGTTTCTCCTCCGGCCGCCGTACGGGCGACCACTGCTGACGGTGCGGGACAGGGGCCGGTTCAGGCGGTTTCGCCGACCGGGGCGATGCGGGCGAGCGCGCCGATCTCGAGCGCGGTCCACGGCGTGCCGTCGGGGCCGATGGTGATGCCGTGGGGTTCGGACTGGGGGGTGGGCAGGTCGTACGTCGTGATGGTGCCGTCGGAGGTGATGGTGCCGATGCGGTTGCCGCCCCATTCGGTGAACCAGGCGGTGCCCTGTCCGTCGACGGTGATGGCGTGCGGGCGGGCGGTGCGGTCGGGCAGCGGGAACTCGGTGATCTTCCCGTCCGGGGTGATCCGGCCGATCTGGCCGGCGGCGATCTCGACGAACCACAGCGCCCCGTCGTGGCTCGCGGCGATCCCCACCGGCGCCGCCGCCTCGGTCGGAAGCGGGTGGAGGGTGGCGGCGCCGTCCGGGTCGATCCGGCCGATGGCGTTGGCCTGGTTGAGGGTGAACCACATCCCGCCGTCGCTGCCGGCGGTGATCGCGGACGGGAACGCGCCGGTCAGGGGGAGCGGGAACTCGGTGACGGCGCCGTCGACCGTGATGCGGCCGATGCGGTCGGCGGCGGTCTCGGTGAACCAGAGCGCGCCGTCCGGTCCCGCCGCGATGCCGAAGGGTCCGCAGCCGGGGGTGGGCAGGTCGAACTCGTCGACGGCGCCGTCGGTGGTGATCCGTCCGATCCGGTTCGCCCGGTACTCGGTGAACCACAGGGCGCCGTCCGGGCCGGGAGTGATGACGGTCGGTCCGCAGGCGGGATTGAGCCGGTGGCTCGTCGGTTCCTCGCCGGGGACGAGCCGACCGATCCGGCCGCTGTGGACCAGGGTGAACCACAGGGCGCCGTCCGGCCCGGTGGTGAGGGCGTACGGCCCCGCCGTGGAGTCGGCCACCGGGTGCTCTTGGATGGTCACACGGGTCATAGGGGCTTCTCCAGTCCGTGCTCGGCGGCGATGCGGGCGATGTCGGCCGGGGTTCCGGCCATGATGGTGCGGGCGTGTTCGGTGACGAGGTCTGCGGGCCAGTCCCACCAGGCGGCGCGGCGCAGCCGCTCGACGTCGGCGTCGTCGAAGCGCCGGCGGATCGTTCGGGCCGGGTTGCCGCCGACGATCGTGTACGGCGGGACGTCGGCGGTGACGACCGCTCCGGCCGCGATGATCGCGCCGTCCCCGATACGCACGCCGGGCATGACGGTGACCCGGTAGCCGAACCAGACGTCGTTGCCGACGACCGTGTCACCGCGGCTGGGCATGGCGGTGACGATGTCCAGGGTCTCCTCGGCCCACCGGCCGCCGAACATGGTGAACGGGTAGGTGGACACGCCCGTCATCGGGTGTTCGGCACCGGCCATCAGGAAACGGGTCCCCGTGGCGATCGCGCAGTACTTGCCGATGACCAGGCGCTCGGGGCCGTAGGCGTAGAGGACGTTGCGGTGCTCGAACTCCGTGGCGCTGTCCGGGTCGTCGTAGTACGTGTACTCGCCGATGTCGATGGTCGGAGAGGTGACGAGGGGCTTGAGGAACACCACCCGGTCGTGCGCGGGCAGCGGGTGGAGGACGGTCGGATCGGGCGACAAGGTGGTTCTCCTTGGGGAAGGGTGTGACTCGGGGGTAGCGGGAGCGGGCCGGAGAACGGTTTCGGTCTAGTTCGGGCTGCTGGCTGACGCCTCGTCCGAAGCGGTGAGCGCATCGGGATGGGGATCAGCGAAGTGCTGCGGGGCCGCGGGTCCGGGCTCCGCGGGCTTGGACCTGGTCAGCCACAGAGCGGTGAGCACGGCGCTGGTCGTGGTGACGGCGCCGGCGGCGAGGAAGGCGTCGTCGAGGCCGGTCTCGAAGGAGGCGCCGCCGGACTGCCGGGTGCGGACGACGGCTCCGAGCAGTGCCACGCCGAGCACCGCGCCGATCTGCCGGGTGGTGCTGCTGATGCCCGACGCGAGGCCGCCCTCCTGCGGGCTGACCGACTGGATGGCAGCTCCCGTCAGCGGGGACAGGGTCAGTCCGAAGCCGATGCCGACGACTGCCAGCCGCCACCACACGTTCCCGTAGCCGGTGTCGGCGTGCACTGTGCCGAGCGCCAGCAGCCCCGGGCCCGCCAGGGCAAGACCGGTGGTGACCACGGCGCGGAAGCCGAACCGGGCGGCGAGCCGGCCCGCGTACGGGCTGACCAGCACCATGGCGAGGGTGGTGGGCAGGGTCTGCAGGCCGGCGCGCAGGACCGAGCTGCCCTGGACCGACACGAAGAACTGGGAGAAGAAGAACGTCGAGCCCATGAGCGCGAACCCCACCACGCCCATCGCGGTGTTGGACACGGTGAACAGCCGTTGCCGGAACAGCCGCAGCGGCAGCATCGGAGCGGAAGCGCGCGCCTCGACGGTGACGAAGGCGGCGAGGAGGACCGCCGCGGCGGCAAAGCTCCCCAGGACCACCGGCGACAGCCAGCCACGGGCGCCACCCTCGATCAGCCCGTAAGTCAGCGCCCCCACACCCAGCGCGGAGAGCACCGTGCCGGGAACGTCGATCGCGGGGGCACCCGGGTTGCGGGACTCGTCGAGGTGGCGCAGGCCGACCAGCAGCAGGACCGCTCCGACGGGCAGGTTGACCAGGAAGATCGCGGGCCAGCCGAAGGTGTCCGTCAGCACGCCGCCGGCCACCGGACCCACGGCCAGGCCGATGCCGCTGAGGCCGGCCCACAGCCCGATCGCTCTGATCCGCTCCTGCGGCACGGGGTGGGCGGAGACGAGCAGGGCCAGCGAGGCCGGGCTCAGGGCTGCGGCCCCGGCACCCTGGAGGACTCGGCCGGCGACCAGCCAGCCGAGCGAGGGCGCGAGGCTGCACAGCACGGAGGCGGCGGTGAACACCGCCACCCCGATCAGATACACCCGCTTGCGGCCGAACCGATCGGCGAAGACGCCGCCGGACAGCAGCAGCATGGCGACCACCAGGACGTACGCGTCGACGATCCACTGCAGACCGGTCAGCTGGGTGTGCAGCCGCTGCTGCATGTCGGGCAGCGCCGCTCCGACCACCGTGTTGTCGAGCAGGACCATGAACTGGCCCAGGCAGGTCACCGCGAGCAGCGCGGCTCGGTTCGGTCGCCTGCTCGTGTCCGCACGCGCTTCCGTCAAGGGTTCTCCTTCGATCGTTGCCCGCATCCGGCCGGATGCGACGCGGGTGCCGGTGCATCCCGGCCGCCTAAAGCAGTCGGCAACTGCGTTAGAGGACCCTAGGGCGTCCGCGTCGCAAAAGCAACCACCAACTGCGTTAAGGTGGCGGGGTGAACGAGCGACAGCAAGCCCGGCGCCCCGGCGGGCGCAGCGCCCGCGTCGGTGCCCAGGTGCACCAGGCCGTCACCGAGCTGATCGGCGAGCGCGGCTACGGGAACTTCACCGTCGGCGAGGTCGCGGCCCGCGCGGGCGTGGCGGACAGCAGCATCTACCGCCGGTGGGGAAGCATGGAGACCCTGCTCACCGACGTGGCGCTCACCCGCCTCAACGCGCGGTCACCGATGCCCGACACCGGGACCCTGGCCGGCGACCTGCGCACCTACGCGGCCCAGGTGGCCCGCGAGATCACCGGACCCGACGGCCCGGCGGTGCTGCACCTGGCCGTCGCCCTGTCCGGCAGCGGCGAGCAGGGCGTGCGGGCGGGCCAGGAGCTCCGCGCCGAGCGCACCCGGCAACTGCAGTCCGTACTCGACCGTGCCCGCGAACGCGGCGAGGACGCGCCCGACGCGCTCGAGCTGCTGGACCACGTCCTGGCTCCGATGTACGTCCGGGTCCTGTTCGGCATGGTCCCGCTCGCCCCGGAGTACGTCGACGGACTGGTCGACCGGCTGCTGTTGACCCACGGAATGGATCAAGGCTAGGGTCCACGGCAGCATCGCGTGTCGGTCACCGGCTGGGTGAGACATGGAGGTGCCGGGATATGCCTTCGGAGGCATTCCTTGTCAGTCGACCTGAACCACACGATCGTCCACGCCCGGGACAACCGGGAGTCCGCTGAGTTCTTCGCGGACCTGCTGAACCTCGAAATCACCGCCGAGTGGGGCCCGTTCATCGCCATCGCCCTGGGCAACGGCGTCACGCTGGACTTCGCCACCGTCCCCGCGGACAGCATCACCCCCCAGCACTACGCCTTCCTGGTCTCCGAGGAGGAGTTCGACGCGGCGTTCACCGTGCCGTACGGCGGCTGGCCCTCGTAACCACAAGCACCGAGGACCACACCGTCAGCCGGCGATTCCCAGGGATCGCTGCAACCCGTGGCCGGTTGCCTCGTTGGCCACCAAATGAAGCAGGTGAGCCCTCCAGCATCGCCTCGAAGGCTGCCGGTTCCGGGGCGAGATAGGAAACCCCGGAGGCCAGCACCAGATGGGCCGAGCCCGGCAGGTCCAACACCCTGTTCACGTTGCATCGGTTACGGCTGTCCCGCTCAGGAACACCAACCGGGGGATCGGCCTCAGTCGATCCCCCGGTAAAGTCGCAGCCCATGCTCAGCGCAAGCCGGATGTTGCATCGATGCAATACCGCGCATTACTCCAGGTAGATCCCGGCGAAGGATCCGTCGAACCCGAGTGCGATCTCGCCTTCGCGGACGGTCGGGTAGTGCGTCCAGTTCGGGTCGGTGATCATCGCGTCGAAGTCGGCGCGGGTGATCTCGGGCTCCAGCCACTTGTGTCCGCAGCGGCAGTGGATCCAGACGTGCTGGCGGTAGTTGGTCAGCAGCCAGTCGCGCTGGGCCCGGCACTTGGTGCAGTAGACCGGCATGCCGCGCAGGTCCATTGCGCGGGGGCACCACAGACCGCGGGTGGTTTCCGGTCCGCTGGGCGGGGCCGTCTCGTACTCCAGCCGCAGCAGCGGGTCGCCGACGATCGGCTGCGCGGCGGGCGCGGCCGGGGTGGTGGGGTCTTCGGTGTTTCTGGGCACGGGCTCTCCGTTCGTGCGGTGCGGGTTCTTGCGTAACACCTGGTGGGAGTGGGTGTCGAGGGGTTTCGGGTGCCGGTCAGCGTCGGGGTACCGGGCGGTGGGGGTCGGTGGTCGGGGTTGCAGTGCGGGCGGCCGTACGGCCGGGTGCCTGCTTGGTCGGGGTGGTGCCGGCCTTCGGCTTGCCGGTGCTGCTGGGGAGGGCGGGCAGGTCGGCGAGGCGGCGGATGCGCCAGACCAGCACGGCGTCTGTGTTGCGGGCGCTCTCCAACTCTCGGCGGTCGACGGCTTCTTCGAGGAGGGCCTTCGGGTCGTGGCCGGCCTTCTCGGCTTCGGCGAGGGTGGCGGCCAGGGCGTCGAACCGCTCGGTGGTGACGACCTGGTGGCCGGTGCGGGTGTCCGGTTCGCCGAGGGCGGCCCGGATGGTGGCTTCGTGGCGGCAGCGTTCGGGTTCGGGCAGCACTTGGGCCCTCTCCCGCATCGTCCGCAGCGGGGTCGCGGCGCTCTGCCGGTAGGCGGCGCGCAGGTGTTCGGCGGCCTGGCGGGAGGCTGCGGCCTGCTGGGCGTGGCCGCGGGCGGAGTGCCAGCGGGCGGCGGCCAGGGTGAGCAGGACGAGGGTGGACAGGACCATCGCGGTGGCGCCGCCGTCCTCTCCTCGTCCAAGCGCCGTTCCGGCGTGGACTATTCCGCGGGCGACCGAGCGCAGGGCCCGGATGTCGGCGTTCTCGGCGCGGACGTGGGAGCGGGTGGCGCGCTCGAAGGCCCTTGCCGCGTCACGCAGTTCGGCGCGGGTGGCGGCCGGGGAGGTCTGCGCGAGCGCGTCGAGGAGTTCGCCGGCGCCGACGAGCTGGGCGGCGGCTTCGTCGCCGCCTTCGTCGAGGAGGGCGGTGGCGCGCTCGGCGGTGCCGGCGGCGTCCCGGCGGGTGCGGGCGGGAGCGGACCGGTCGGTGCGGGACGTGCAGGGGCGGGGAGGTGCGGTGTCGGCAGGGGTGTCGGTCAGGCGGCGGCGGATGCGCGGTAGGGAGAGGTCGGGGGCGAGGGTGGATCCGGCGAACCAGATGGGCTCGCTGTCGCGGTTGCGGTCGCCGGGCAGGGCGACGTTGTAGCCGAGCACGTCGTCAGAAGGGGCGTGGCGAAGCTTCACCCGCAGGCCAGCCTCACGCAGCCGGTCGAAGAACTCGGCTTCGTCGGCGGCTCCGGCGAGGGCTTGGCGGACGGCTTCGCGCAGGGCTTCACGCGGAGTCTCGGCGCGGCCGGTGCGCTCGGCCTTGAAGCGCTCGGCGCTGGTGGGGTTGGCGGCGGCGGTGCCGTCGCCGGGCTTGAGCCGACGAAGCCCCATCTCCTGCTCGATACGGCGGCATTCGGCCTGGGCCTTCTTGAAGTCGTAGTTCATCCGGGGTCGGCGGAGGTCGCCTCGGACCATGGTGGCGAGAATGTGGATGTGGTCGTCGGCATGGCGCACGGCGACCCAGCGGCACCCGTCGGGGTCGCCTTCGGGGGCTAGGTTGACGGCGTGGACCAGGCGGCGGGCGACGGTGTTCCATTCCGCGTCGGTCAGGGTGCGGTCGCCTGGGTCGGTGCGTACCGAGCAGTGCCAGACGTGCTGGGCCGGGGCAGTGGTGCCGGCCTGCTTGACCCGCAGGTCGAGCGCTGCCGCGAGCCGGGTCATGGTGGCCTTCGGGCCGGGGTCGACGCTGGCGTCCCGGCCGGGGTCTGGGGCGAAGCCGTCCCAACTGCCCACCAGGTGGGGGTCGGTGTGCTCGTCACGCTTACCGGGGCCGTAGAGGTAGGCGAGCAGGCCGTAGGTGCGGGAGCCGCGTCGGATCTTGGGGATCATCAGAGCCGCTTCTTCACCAAGGCGTCGGCCGCGTCGTCGATGTGGGCGAGGGTTCGGATCAAGGCGGTTGTCGCATAGGCGAGTTCACCGCTGCGGGGCTGGCCGCCCGCGTTGAGGTGGTGGGCGATCTGGTTGATGTTGTTGCCGATCCGGGCGAGAGCGGTGCGCAGGGCGGCCAGTTCGTCGATGGCAGTGTCGAGGCGGTCGTTGCTGTGCACGGTGGTCGAACCGCGGGCGACCGCGAGGGCGGCGGCGGCGAGGAAGCGGGCAACGGTGACGGCGCGCTGCGCGGCGGCGGCGGTGATCTCGGCTTTCTCGCTGTCGGAGAGTCGGGTGGTCGTCTTGTGGGTGCGCTCGCGGGGCTCGCGGCTGCGGCGGCGGGGCTTGCGCTCGGGGAACGGCGGGGCGCTCGGCTGCTGCTGGTCGCGGGCGGAGGGCCGGTCGGGGGCTTCTCCTTCGAGCGGCGCCCCCTGGTGCTGCTCGCCCGGCAGGTCCCCGCGCGCCCTCGCTCGGGGACCAGCCGAGCTTCCCCCGCCGTCCTCGGCGGGGGCAAGTGCGTACGACGGGCCGTAGGACCGTCGTACGCGACAACTTGCTCCGCCCGGAGCCTGGTTGGGGTCGCTGGCCGTTCGCGGTGGTGTGGCCTTCGGGTCGGTGCCGGTCATCGGCGCATCTCCGTGTCGCGCTGCTCGACGTCGCGGACGAGGTCCTCGATCCAGTCGAGGGCCAGGACCGGGTGGTGGAGGGTCCAGGGCTGGGAGTGCCGGCCCCGTTGGACGGTGCGGCTCCCGTCGGTGCCGGTTTCGACGCGGTGGAGGTGTCCGCGCCAGTGCAGGACGGTCAGCCAGGCGTCCGCCTCGGTCCAGGTGGCGGGGGTGGTGCGCATGACGGGCTCCACTTCAGTGGTGCGGTGGTGGGTGGGTGACCGACCGGGGTGACCTTCTCGGTCAGCCCCGGCCGGTCGGTGTCGGTCAGCCCCGGTCGGCGCCGACGAGCTGGTTCTTGCGCTGCTGTTCGCGGAGCTGGGCCATCAGCTGGGTCAGGGTGTCGCTGGACAGCGGGATCTGCTGACCGCGGATCGCGGTGGCGAGACCAGCCCATCGCTGACCGGCTGACCGCCCAGGTCAGCGGCCTCGGTGACTGTCACCGGCAGCGCGGTGACCGGGCTGACCAGCGAAGCGGTCACCGGAGCGACCTCGGTCGGTCGGACGCTGACCGGAAGGGCGGCCTGCTGACCGGCTTCGAGGTCACCGACGGCCACCGGGGTGCTGTCCGCACTCCCGATCAGCGCGACCGGGCGGTCAGTCCGGCCGTCCGGGTCAGCCGGGCTGGCCGGTCCGCGGGCGAGGAGGATGTAGAGGTGGACGGCACCGGCCGAGGCAAGCGGGGCGATGGTGGAGAGCACCGCGACCACCGTGTCGGTCAACCGCAGCCCGGTCGCGCTGCTCTGCTCGTTCATCCTGACCGCATGCAGGGCGTTGGCCCACAGGCTCGTGCCGGTGGCCGCGCCGAAGAGCAGCCACACGTAGGCGCGGGCCCGCAGCGGGGCGTCCCGCATCACGAGCAGCGCGCGGATGCTGTAGGCGATGAAGCCGTCGACGATGAACGGGAAGAGGTAGGTGAGGAAACCGCGAACATGGACGGCGGTGGCCATCTGCTGGAGGGAGTCGTAGGAGAGGGCGAAGCCGGTGGCGCCGAGGGCGATGACGGCGATCCGGTCCCAGCCGGTGACGTACGCGGCAGCCGCAGGGGTGGCGGTGCTCACGCGGCCGTCCCGAAGTCGTCCGACCGCCGGTAGCCGGTGCCGGTGCCGGCCTTCCGCTCGGTGCCGCAGGCGGCTTGCTGCAGTTCGCGGTTGCGGATGGCGCGGCGGGTCTCGCGGTACAGCTTCTGGGCGTGGTCCTCGGTGATCTTGAGGAGGCGGGCCAGGCGTTCGGCGCTGACACCGTGCCGGTACCCGGCGAGGACGACGGCGCGGCGTTCGGCGGAGGTGAGGTGAATGTCGCGTCCGGCGATGGCGGCGTTGACCCGGCCGTAGTCGAGGCGCTTGGCGAGGTTCTCGTGCAGGGGTGCCCGCTGCTCCTCGGTGAGTCCGCCCCGGATGCCGTGGGTCTCGCCCCCTTCGAGGGCGGCGTCGAGGCAGGCCAGGCGGACGGGGCACTGTCCGCACAGCGACAGGGCCGTGGCGATCTTGCCGATCTCGTCCGGCCCGGGGAAGAACGCCTCGGGGTCGACGGGGTTGTACTCGCTGGGGTGGCAGACGGCCTGGTCCTGCCAGGTGTGGTCGCCGAGCGAGCGGTAGCGCTGGGTGGTGGGCGTGGTGCTCATGCGGGGTTGCTCCGATCGCTCTCCGCGCGCGGGGCAGCGTCGGCGGAGAGGTGCGCTGGGTCGGTGAAGGGCGGCGCGCTCGGGGGCGCGACCGGGGCGGCGGCCGTTCAGGCGGCGCGCTGGGGGCGTCTGCGGTCGACCGGTTCGAAGGAGACCCTGGTGGTCATCTCGGCGAGCCGGGAGGTGACGCGGTCACCGAGGCAGGTGCGCAGGTCCTTGATCGCCAGGTTGGTGGTGATCAGGGTCGGCAGGCAGTGGTTGTAGCGGCGGTTGATCAGCCGGTAGGTCTGCTCTTCGACGAACTCGCTGGTCTTGGCGGCGCCGAGGTCGTCGAGGATCAACAGCGGCACCCGACTATAGGCGGCGAGCACCCGCTCGGCATCGGTGGCGGTGCCGGGGCGGAGTTCGGCGTAGAGGTCGGCGGCGGTGGTGGCGCGCCAGCGCACGCCGAGGCCGGCCCGCACCAGGACGCGGACCGCGCCGTACGCCTGGTGGGTCTTGCCCGCGCCGGTCACCCCGGCCATCAGCAGGCTGGGGCCGCAGGTGACCTGGCGGCGCGCCCCGGTGCTCGGGGCGGTGGCCTGGGCGGCGACCTGCCGGGTCCAGGCCGCTCCTCGGCGTAGGCGGTGGCGGCGTCGACCGGGTTGGTCCACGCCTGGCGAACGGGCAGGTTAGAGGGGGATCCCGGCCGGGCCAAACCGGCGCCCGGGGCGTTCATGGCGTCGTTGACCAGGCTCGGCAGCCGGGACGGGTGGCCCTGGATCTCGGCGAAGCGCCGAAGCCCGGCCCGGACGTGCTCGGCGTCGATGCCCTCGGCCAGCAGCACCTTGACGGTCCTGCCGAGGTGACCGAGCACGCTGCCCGGCGGGCGCTGGGCGCAGGCGGCGACGTACTCGCCGACGAGCTGGTTGGCCGAGACCGCCTCCGGCTCGGGCGCTTGCCGCCCCGTAAGGAAAGAAGATCCAGGATCCAAGATCCTAGATCCAGGCGCCGAGGGCTCCCGGACGCTTCGCCGAACCTTCGGGGAGGCTTCGGGGAATGTCGTCTGACCTGCGCTTCTTCCGACGGCGGCGACGGCCTCGCGCTTCTCGCTGACCACCGGGGCGGTGGCCGTGGTGCTGCCGGTGCCGCCCTGCAGGGACAGCTTCGCAGCGGGTGCGGAGAGGGGGTCGAGGTGGGAAGGAGTGTTCGCCGAGGGTTCGTCGAACAGTCGGGGAGCCATCGGGCCCGCCTCGGATGCGGTGGTCGGCGCCGCCGCGAGGGTGGCGCGCTGGATGCACGGGCCCTTGCAGACCCCGCACCGCTCCGGCTCGCAGTGCGGGCACGCGGGCAGCCGGGACAGCGACGGCTTGTCGATCTTCTGGTGGTTGCGCCAGGTCGGGTAGTGGAAGTACTTCCGGCCGTCGCAGCCGGTGTAGCGGCACACGGCCCCGGCGGCGGCGAGCTGCCGGAGGTGCTCCTCGACGTCGGCGCGGGTGACCTCCTCGCGCATCGGCCACACCAGGCCGTAGACGATCGCGGCGTTGTCGCGGTGACGGCCGTGGTCGTCGGCGTGGTTGGTCATGCCGAGGAAGGTGACCATCGCGGGGATGGAGACCTCGGCGAGCGTCTCGCTCACCCAGGTCTCGGGCTTGACCGATCGAATGCGCGCCATGTCAGCGGCCCCGAACGGCGGTCCGTGTACCGGTGGCGAGCTGCCCGCTGGTCAGATCGAGGGCTCGGGGAGCCGTCCGGCCCGTCTCGGGTCGGGCGCGGGCCGCCCAGCAGGCGACGGCCTGGAAGACGGCCCGGCCATGGGAGGTCTTCGTTGTGTTTTCGGTTTCCATCGCAGGTAGGCGCATGCGATACTCCGTGCTTCGTAGGAGCGCGCGCGGTGGTCTCTCGTGCAAGGAAGTCCCACCGAGCGCGTGGTGGCGAACCGGCCCCTTCAGGGCGCCGGCCCGGCGTCCAGGAGTTGGTAGCTCCAGGACGCCGGTCCCATTTCCGGCCGGTACGTGCAGCGGCCCGTGGGCCCGCCCGCGGCGGGCGGCGGGACCAGCACCCTAGGGCGAACGAGGTTCGCTCATCCACCCCGTTTAGCCACCTGGCCAGCAGTGACGGACTTTGGTGTGCCGCCTGGGCGATCAACGTACACTAAAGTCCGCACAATCGGGAGACTAAAGTGCGCACCCAAGTCGCCGCGACAGGCCACCGACGGACTAGAGTGTGCCCCACCACCGCACACCGCCGGAGCACCCCATGCCAGCCACCGTCCAGTCGAGACTCAACGACCTCTTCGCAACCCACCGCCACCCGACCGAGGGCCGCGAGTTCACCAACAAGGAGATCGCCGACCGGACGGCAGCCTGGGCTGCGGCCAACGACGGAGCCGGGGTCAGCGCGAGCCTGATCCAGAAACTCCGCACCGGCGGAAAGACGAACCCCACGGCAACCACCCTCTGGGCGCTCGCCAAGGGCGGCTTCGGCGTGCGCCCCAGCTACCTCTTGGGCGACGACGAGCCCGAAGAGGCGCCAGCGCCGGCCACGCCGGCCGACCCGGAAGACCTGCAGAAGATCATCAGTGACGGCCCGGCCGCCAGTCTCGCCTTCCGGGCCTCCGGCCTGTCGCAGGAGAGCCTGTCGACCATCTCCCGCATGGTGGAGATCGCCCGCGCCGCGGAAGGACTGGATAGCGGCACGACCGACTGACGCCAGGCGCCACCGGCGATCATCTAAAAGCGGATCAGATAAATTTCCGATAACGCACTTCACTACCGTAAGTAGTTCAAGAAGCGGAGCCGCCGCCACCTCCCCGCCTCGCGGCGAACACAGCACTACGCTCCGCAACGGATCGCAACTCTGCACGATCGACTGGCAACAGCACCACCGGTTCGCATGCATATGCTTTGATCCCCTGCGGAGGTGCAGGCGGCTCACCGGAACGGACAAGGGATATGCGAAGCTGGCGAAGGAGAAGCCAGGCGGGCAGGTTCAATGACCACTCCGCTGTCGCGGAAGGCCTGGAAATACCGGTTCCGTTCACCATTGAGAAGCTGTGCGAGAACGTCGCTGCGATGCGCGGCCGGAAAATACACATCCACGCCATCGAGCACGAAGGGGCGGCGAACTCGTCTCCCTGCGGGGCTTGGATCGCCCTGGAGAACTCCGACCACATCTTCGTGGAGAGCGCGACCAGCCGCCTGCACCGCGACCACATCATCCTCCACGAGCTGTGCCACATGCTGCTGGATCATTCGTGCCTGCCGAGCGACGCCCACGCCCAGGCGCCGGCCGGGACGGGGCAGCGCCACAGCATCGGCGAGGTGCTCAGCGTGGAGGAGTGGGCCGGGTTTCCGATGAACCGGATCGTCAGCCTTCTCGGCCGCACCAGCTACACCCACGAGGACGAGCAGTCAGCCGAAGGACTTGCCGGAATTCTCGCCAAACGCATTCACCAGGCCGAAGAAAACGCCAGCAGGCCGGTCGACCCGCTGGCGAACCATCTCCTGTCCGCTCTGATCGAGTAGCCGATATGCCTGTCATCAACTTGAGCGTCTGCATGACCCTGTGGGCGATCACGCTCTGGCGCGCCCCGGGGGCCTTCCGGAACAAGGAGAAGAGAGCCTTGTGGGGGGCTTTCTTCGTTCTCGCCGTAGAAATGTGCTTTGCCAACATTCCGGCCACCCTGTGGCTCGACAGAACGGCCGGCGTCCACAGTTTCGCGGCACTGCTCAAGCACGCTTCAGCAGTCTCGGCAGCCGCCTGCGTCCTCACCTTCCTCTCCCGCGCGGCAGCCAGTTCCACCCCTGCTGTAAGGCGCAGCCTGCTTCGTCCCGGCGCCGTGGTCCCCATGGCCACCCTCGCGGCCATGGTCACGCTGTTCTTCAGCGCCGACCGCCCGGAGGAGGCGATCGACCCGCTGACGGCCTTCCCCCGGGATCCGTGGCTCCTGGCCTACACCCTGACGTGGACCACGTACTTCGGCTGGGCGATGTTCACCGCCTCCCGGCTCTCCTGGCAGTGGTCGCGCCGGCCCGGCCCGGGCTCGCTCCGCCGAGGACTCCGGCTGATCTGCCTCGGCACCGGCATCGGTATCGCGTACACGGTCCACCGTGCCTCGATGCTCCTGCTCGGCCGCCTCGGGTTCCACCCGCTGCCGACCGAGGCGGAGCAGGCGCTGAACGGCCTGCTGGCACTGGTCCCACTGCTGCTGGTCTCGGCCGGCAGCACGATGCCGATGGTCCCGACGGTCGTCCGGGCGGCCCGGCACCACCGCAACCTCGTCCGGCTGTACCCGCTCTGGGCGCACCTGAGCGACGCCGTCCCGCAGGTCCGCTACGGCCCGAAACGGCACCCGGTCGCCGATGCTCTCGACCTGCGCGGCATCCGCGACCGGCTCTACCGGCGGACGATCGAGATCCGCGACGCGATCCTCGTCCTGAACGGCGCCGCCACCGTCCCGATGCGGCTCCGCGCGGCCGACCACGTGGAGGACGCGGGTCTCACCGGCCGCACCGCAACCGCCGTCGCCGAGGCCTGCTGGCTGCGCGCCTCCCGCGAGGCCCACGTCGCCGGGCAGGCCCGGACCGGGCGCCTCTAGGCTCCCACGCACTCCGGCTCGGACCTCGACACCGAAATCGCTTTCCTGCTCTCCCTGTCCGACGCCTACTTCTCCGACCTCTCCACCGCCTTCGCCCGCGCGCACCTCGCGCGCCTGACCGCCCCCGCCGGAGCCACCCCGTGACGTTCGAACCGCCCGCCCCGCCCGCCTTCGCCGACAGCACGCCCCGGCAGAAGGCAGCGAAGATCATCACGGACGTCCTCGCCCCGGCCAACCTGGTGGTCGTGCTCCTGCTGCTGATCGGCCGGCACAGCACCGGTTCCTGGTCGGGTCTCGGCTGGGGGCTGCTGGCCGCGCTCTTCTGCGGCATCATCCCGATCGGCATCGTCCTGCTCGGGGTGAAGCGCGGCGGCCTCACCGACAAGCACATCCGCGTCCGCCGCCAGCGGATCCTGCCCATGGCGCTCAGCCTGGTCTCGGTCGCCACCGGCATCACCCTGCTCTACGCCCTCGGCGCCCCGTCCGAGGTGTCCGCGCTCGTCGTCGCCATGCTGGTCGGGCTCGTCTCCACTCTCCTCGTCACGATCGGCTGGCAGATCTCCATCCACAACAGCGTCGCCGGCGGCACCGTCATGATCCTCGTGCTCGCCCTCGGCCCCTGGATGCTGCTCACCGCGCTGGGCGCCGCCGCGATCGGCTGGTCCCGCACGGTGCTCAAGGCCCACACCCTCACCCAGATCCTGGCCGGCACCGCCCTCGGCGGCATCGCGGCCTTGGTCTTCGCCCTGCTGCGCTGAACCGCCGGGGCACCGAGGCGCCGACCCACGGGCCATTCGAGGTGGGGCTGCCCACCAGGCCTTCTCCTTCGGGTCCTGCCCCGGCGAGCCCCTGGCGGTCGGCCGCCTGCCGGGAGGCGACTACGCTCCGTGCGTGATCACACCGTCCAATCCGCACCTCGCCCAACTCCTCGACCGCTTCGGCGGGCAGGAGCCCGACCCGATGGACCTGTTCATCGCGCTGTTCGACGGCGGCCTGTACGTGCCGATCGCCGCGCCCGGCGAGGTGATCACCGGCCGCGACCCGGAGGGCGACCGGACCGGCCGCTGATAGGGCTCTTTGAATTTGGCTCTGACCGGAGTTCCGTGAAGCTCACGGTCGAGTGAGGACCCGGATCCGCAGGAGTCGGAACGAGGCCCGGCCGTACATGGCTCTCTTGATAGGTGTCCAGGAGCGTGTCGCGGCGGTGGATCCAGCGAGTCAGGCCCTTCCATCGCTTGTGGTCGGCGAGGGCGTGTTCGACCAGGATGCCCTGAGAGGAGTGCTGGTGTCGGGCCCGTTCGCGTGCTTCGTGAACTTCCGGCGGGCAGATCTTGTCCGCCTTCCTCGGCGGGGTGATCGCCTTGCGGGGGTGATCCCGACGAAATCCCAAATACCCGTCGTCGAGCAGGATTTGGATGTCCGGAAACTGGCGGAACAGGTCGTCGATGCCTTTACCGCGGATCGCGGTCGCGTCGTGCATGCGTCCCGGGCGGAGGTTGCCGGCGCACAGGGTGCGACCCGCCTCGTCAGCGACGACGGTGGCCTTCAGGGTGTTCAGCTTTTACTTACCTGACACGAAGGTCCGCCGCTCGCCGCGGTGGCCGACCGGGCGGCGGACCTGGACCTCGGTGGCGTCCAATCGCAGGACCATGCCCTTGGCCTGGGCGTAGGCGAAGACGTCTGCGAGGGCCCGCAGCCGGATCCTGGGGCGGTTGGGGACCGCGAAGCCGCGCCGGGCGAGCAGACCGCGAATCTCGGCGACGGCCCGGGTGATCGTGGAACGGTTCACACCGAACAGCAGGCCAAGGACCGCATGCGGGAGATCGTGGCGCAGATGGATCAGCGTCGCGACCACTCGGTCGGTGAACACCAGCCGGTGCTTGGCACCCGCACCGGCAGCCCGGCGCCGCACTCCACCCCGAATCGTGTGCCGTCGGCCCTCCACCACCGCCTGCCAGGGCAACGCCAGCTCGGCGATCAGCTCTGTCAAGTGCCGACGCGAGACGCCGGTCAGCATTCGATGCCCGAGGACCGCGCGGTTCACCATGATCGACACGGCGAAGATCATGCCGCCCGAGGCGGCCATGTCCAACTCGCCGCAATCACGCCCCAGCTCGTTAAGCGGGCGATAGATGTTTTGGTCCGGCTACCAGTCTCCTGGCCTGGTACCGACCGCATCGGCACCGCTGGTGCACCCCGCCCGGAACTCGTCCGGGCGGGGTGCACCAGCGCAGTGCGTCTATTCGCTGCGGGTGTGCTGTGCAGGGTGTGCCGCGAGTTGTTCAGCTCGCGGTGGGGATCTTCCACTGCTGCTGGCCGGCTCCGGTGGCGCAGTCCCAGAGCTGGAGCCGGGTGCCGTTGCCGGTTTCGGCGCCGGCCGCGTCGAGGCACTTGCCGTGGGACTTCAGCTGGCTGGTGTCGGGGTCGTAGGTCCACTGCTGGGCCAGTGTGCCGTTGCAGGTGTACAGCTGTACCGGCGTGCCGTTGGCGTCGGCGTCGAAGCGAACGTCGAGGCACTTGCCCATGGCCCGGACAGTGTGGTCGCCCGGCAGCGTCCAGGTCTGTGCCGGCGTGTTGTTGCAGTCGTAGAGCTGGACCTGGGTCCAGTCCGCGTCGTCGGCGTCGGGGAGGTCGGCGCAGCGGGCGCTGGCGGCTCCGGTGATCGGCCCGGTCGGGGTGCGGTCCGTGCAGCCGGTGGGGCCGGTGGTGGCGGCCGGGTGCCGGGTGGGCAGGTGCAGGGTGCTTCCGGCGGTGACCTGGTGGACGGCCCCGCTGCGGTCGCGGACGGACAGGGCCGGGCCCGATCGGACGGTGACGGTGGTGTCCTGCTGGCCGACGGAGACGTCGAAGGTGCTGCCGTGCCACTTCAGCCCGGTCACGTCGTCGCCGGGCAGTTGGGCGGGCAGGAACGGGTCGATGGTGACGGCGTCGGTGCCCCAGCGCAGGCCGGTGAAGCCGTACAGGAACTGCTGCAGGTAGCCGCCACTGCCGGTGACGAAGGTGAACGTCCCGCCGGTGCGGGCTTCGTGGAACTGGTCGAAGGGTGCGCCGAGGAAGGGGTCGACGCTGTCGCGGAGGTGGTTGTAGGCCGTGCAACCGGGTGAGCCGAGGGCGGCGGCGTCGATGGTGGCGATGGCGTCGGTCATCGACGGGCCGTTGGCGTCGGTCTGCTGGCTGTAGTAGTCGAGGTCGTTCTGCGCCGTGTCGGCGGACATCGGTACGGCCCAGGGGTACTGCAGCATCGTCACGTCGGCCTGCTTGATGGTCTGGCCGCTGTAGCCGCGGAATTCGAGATGGCGGTTGTTCGCGGTGTCCATCGGGGTCGTGAGGCCGTCGGCGACCGTGGTCCAGGCCGGGTCGGCGCTCCGGCCGGTGAGGCCGGCGGCCCGGACGGCGATCCGCAGCGCCTCCTGCGCACTGGCGTTGGTGTACGCGCTGTCGTCGATGCCGGTTTCGCCTCCGTTGTACTCGTCCGGGGGGATCACGTTGTTGATGTGGTAGCCGCCATCGGCGTCGGGCACGGCCCGGGTGGCCCAGTAGTCGGCGATGCCCTTCAGGACGGGCCACGCCTTGTCCCGCAGCCAGGCGGTGTCACCGGTGGCCTGGTAGTACTGCCACTGGGCCAGCGCGATGTCGGAGTTGATGTGGATCTCCATCGGCCCGGTGCTGCTGCTCAGCGGGGTCGCGTCGTCGCCGGTGAGGGCGCTCTCCCAGGGGAACTTGGCGCCCTTGATCGGGTGGGAAGGGGTGGACAGGGCCGCCGCGTTGGCCTCGGCCCGGGGCAGGAGCTTCTGCCGGTAGGTGTTGGCGGCCTCGGCGATGTCGGGGTGCTGGGCGAGCAGCGCCGGGTACATCCAGGTCTCCATGTCCCAGAAGACGTGGCCGCCGTAGCTGGTGTCGGACAGGCCGCCCGGGGCGGTGCTCCAGGTGACGTCGGAGCGGACGCTGGCCAGCAGGTAGAACATCGAGGCACGGATCTGCGCGGTCATCGCCGGGTCGCCGGGGACCGAGACGGTCGAGCGCCAGAGGTCCGACCAGGCGGCGGCGTTGGCGTCGAGCGCCGGCCGGTAGCCGCGGGCGGCGCCGGCGGACGCGGCGTCCGCGGCGGCCTGCTGCGGGCTCGCGTCGGCGAGCGGGCGGTCGGTGTCGACGCTGGAGGCCGCGCCGACGAACTTGGTGACCTCGTAGGTCCGGCCGGCGGTCACCGGGAAGCTGGCGCGCTGCCCGGCCGTACCGTTGCCCGTCCCGGTGACCGGTACGGAGGGTACCGTGGCGCCGTTCACCCGCAGCACCGAGTTCAGGGCGGCGGTCACCAGGTTCCCGGAAGTGACCACGTTCTCCGACAGGGTGGCGTTCGCGCCGTCGACCTGCGCGCCGTTGACGGAGGCGTCGCTCAGGCTGCGGCCGTCGAACTCGTCGACGACGGTGGCCGTCCCGCTCCAGTGCGGCACCGCCCGGACGGTCACGGTGCCCAGGTGCGCGTCGGCCCGGTTGGCGTTGACCTCGTAGGTGAAGGTGGTGCTGTCGCCGCCGGGCGAGGTCCAGTCGAACGAGGTCGTCAGCAGCCCGGTCCGGAGGTCCAGGCTCTGCCGGTAGTTGCCGGTGGTGCCGCTGCCCGCGGGGCTTGCCTGGGCCGGGAGTCGGCCGTCCGCCGGGTAGGCGCAGACGTAGTCGACGTTCACCCTCGCCGTGTCGCCCTGGGCGACGGTGACCTCGACGGTGTTCGATCCGGCGTTCAGGGCCACCGGCACCGTCAGCACCGCCCAGCTGTCCCAGTCGGGGGTGGTGGGCACGTCGAGCTGCTGGGACTCTCCGTTCACCACGAGGTGGACCGTCTGCGGGCTGCCGCTGCCGTTCGAGTAGCGCACCGCCAACTGCGCGGGTCCGCCCGGGGCGTCCAGGACCGGGATCAGGTCCCGGGCGCCGACCGTCGGCGTGCCGCCGGTGTTCAGGCCGGCGAGGTAGCCGCCGGTGGTGGAGCCGCCGTGCGAGGTCTCGACCAGGGCCCCGTCGGAGAGCTGCCCGTACCGGGCCGGGCACAGCTGGCCGAACGAGCAGGACTGGTCCGCCGGTACGCCGTACACGCCGCCGTTGCCGTCGTCGCGGCCGAACCCGAGCGCGGTCCAGGTCGGCAGGCCCGAGCGCAGCTCCCGCTGCCCGTCCGGCCGGGCGTACAGGCCGGCCAGCACCGACTGGACGGGGACCTTGCCGTCGCTGTAGCCGGCTCCGGCGGCGGGGACCCGGGAGGCGAGGTAGCCGTTGCCGACGAAGGCCGGGGCGTAGTCGGTCGTGGTGTCGGTGGTGCTGAGCACCCATCCGTCGCTGCTGCCGGTCCCGGTCCCGGTGTCGGCGGCGGCGGGGGCCGGTGTCGTCGCCAGGTTGGCGGTCAGGCAGCCGACGACGAGTGCCAGCGCGAGGCGGGCCCACGGCTGTCGGGGGGTTCGTGGGGGTGTGTGCCGCGGTCGGTCAGGTCTGGGGGCGGGCCGGGGTGGGAGGTGTCGGTCCATCGGAGCGGTGGCCCTCTCGTGAGAGATGCGCGAACGGGGGGATTCGCCATGGCCCGGCCGATGTGGGGCCGGTGCCGCGGCTGCACCGCCCCGGGCAGCGGGGTGCCTCGGGGCGGGAGCTCTCGATGAGGGTGGTGACGCGGGGGGGTGAGGCGGTGGCGCCTCTGACGCTGCTGCGGGGGTGGGATCCGCCGGTGCGAGCCGGGTTCCTACTTGACGGCTCCGGCCGCCATGCCGCGGGTGAGGGTCCGCTGGAAGGCGAAGAAGAAGACCACCATGGGGAGGATGCCGAGGAGTGCGGCGGCGCTGAGCGCGGTGGGGTCGCTGGTGAACTGGCCCTGCATGGCGGACAGTCCGAGTGGCACGGTCTGGTTGTCGTTGGAGATGAGCAGGACGACGGGGTAGAGGAACTCGTTCCAGCTCCAGACGAAGAAGAACACGCACATGACCGAGAGGGTGGGCCAGCTCATGGGCAGCACGATCCGCCACAGGATGGTCCACCGCCCGGCGCCGTCGAGGGAGGCGGCCTCGATCAGTTCGCGGGGGAAGCCGCTGAAGACGGAGGTCAGCAGGTAGGTGCCGAAGGCGCTGTAGACGATGCCGACGAGCAGGGTGTAGCCGAGCTTGTCGTCGTAGAGGCCGAACTGCTTGAAGAGGTAGTAGACCGGATAGACGAGCCCTTCCTGCGGCAGGACGTTGACGCCGAGGAAGAACACCAGCAGGGGGGTGCGCCAGCGGACGCGGCCGATGCCGATGGCGTAGGCGTTGAACAGGGCGAGCGCGACGGCCACGACGACGACGCCGAGACTGGTGGTGAGGCTGTTGGTGAGCTTCTGGGTGAAGTCGACCCGCTGCCACACGTCGCCGAGGACGCCCCAGTTCCAGGACTCCGGCCAGCTGAGCGGGCCGTTCTTGCGGTAGTCCGCGGACGTCTTGAAGGAGTTGAGGACGATGACGAGGAACGGGGCGAGGAAGGCGGTGACGAAGACGCCCATCCCCAGGGTGACGGCCCAGGACAGCGGGGTGCGGCGGCCGGCGGCGGAACGGGCGCCCGGCTGCGGGGACTTGGCGCCGGTGCGGGCGGGCGGCGCGGTGCGGGTGTCGGTGCTCATGCTCGTCCGTCCTCGCGGGCCTGGCGGGTGAGGAAGGCTCCGGCGATGATCAGGACCAGCAGCGACATGGTGCTGGAGATCGCCGAGCCGTAGCCGACGTCGGCGCGCTCGAAGAAGTTCTGGTAGGCGAAGTAGGAGGGGACCAGGGTGGAGTTCCCGGGGCCGCCGCCGGTCAGGACGTAGATCTGGGCGAAGACCTTCAGGCCGGCGATGGTGGTGGTCACCAGCACCACGTAGACCTCGGGTCGCAGCAGTGGGACGGTGATCCGGGTGAAGCGCTGCCACCAGGAGGCGCCGTCGAGTTCGGCCGCCTCGTACAGCTCCGGGTCGATGCGCTGCAGGCCGGACAGGAACAGCACCAGCGGGTAGCCGAGCTGCATCCAGATCAGGACGAACAGGACGACCCACAGGGCCAGGTCGGGGTTGCCGAGCCAGTTCTGCGCGAGGCCGTCGAGGCCCGCCTTGGCCAGCAGCGAGTTGAGGGTGCCGCGGGGGGCGAGGATCCAGCCCCACATGAGGCCGGTGACGGCGACCGGGATGACCTGGGGCAGGTAGAGGCCGGAGCGGAAGGCGTTGACGAGGCGGTCGCCGTGCTTCTTGCCGATGTAGTCGAACAGGACGGCGGCGATCAGCAGGCCGAGCATCGTGGGGACGACGGCCATGCCGAAGATGAGGAAGAAGATGTTGCGGAAGGACGCCCAGAAGTCGGCGTCGGAGAACAGGCGAGTGTAGTTGTCCAGGCCGGTCCATGTCGGGTTCCCGATGCCCTGCCAGCTGGTGAGGCTGTAGCCGAAGGTCATCAGCAGCGGGACGACCAGGAAGAGCAGGCACAGCAGCAGGCCGGGCGCGAGGTAGAGCGCGTAGCCCGCGGACCGCGAGCGGGGTTTGGTGTCCATCGGTGCTCCTTGGGGCGGGGCGCCGGCCGTACCCGCGGTCGGCGCCCCCGTGTCGTCCGGCGGGGTCAGTGCCGGGAGGCGGCCTGCTTCTCGTACGGGGCGGCGATCTGGTCCAGGACGGACTTGGTGTCGGCGCCGTTCATGAGGTTCTGGGTCGCGGAGACGAGGACGTCGAAGTACCCGGCGGCCGGCCAGTCGGGGTAGTAGCCGAGGCCGTCGCTCTTCTGGAGCTGGTCGAACTCGCCCACGAGCTCACGGGACTTGGGGTCGGTGATGGCGTCGGGCTGCGCGGCGATCGGGACGTTGCCGTTGTTGCCGATCAGGGCCTGGATCTCCGGGGACATCGTGATGTCGATGAAGTCCTCGGCGAGCTTCTTGTTCTTGGAGTGCTGCGGGACGACCCAGAGGTTGCCGCTGGAGCCGAGGGTGATCTTGCTGCCGGGGAAGTTCGCGGTGGTCCAGTCGAAGTCCTTGATGTCGGTCTTGAAGCCGCCGAACCACCAGTTGCCGCCGACCAGGATGGGGCGCTTGCCCGAGACGAACTGCTCGGTCATGTCGGCGCCCTTGAGGCTGACGTCGTCCTTGTCGAAGTAGCCCTTGTCGAGCCAGTCCTTGTAGGTGTTGACGGCGTAGGTCCACTCCGGGCCGTGGAAGTCGATCGGGCCGGAGAAGGTCTGGTAGTCCTGGACCCACTTCTTGTCGGCCTTGGACAGGGCCAGCAGGTAGAGCCAGTGCGAGGCCGGGTGGTCGTTGCCCGCGTTGGCCAGCGGGGTGATGCCGGCGGCCTTGAACTTGGCGAGGGCGTCCTCGAAGCTCGCCATGTCGGTCGGGATGCTCACGCCGTACTTGGTGAACATGTCCTTGTTGTAGTAGGAGAGGACGAACTCGCCGTAGTTCGGGATCCCGTACCACTTGTCGCCGCCCATCTCGCCCTTGGCGTTGTAGCGGGCGGGCACCGAGGCGCTCTCACTGATCTTCGAGGTCCAGCCGCGGTCCTTGGCGACCTGGGTCAGGTCGGTCAGCAGTCCCTGCTTGGACAGCAGGCCAGCGGTGGCGTTGCCCTTGTTGTACTCCATGACGTCGGGTGCCTTGTCGGAGTTCAGGATCATGCCGGCGCTCTGCTGGATCTGGTCGAAGGTCTTGCGCTCGAACTCGATCTTCACCCCGGGGTGGGTCTGCTTGAACTTCTCGATGGCCGCGTCCCAGGCGTTGCTCAGGGCACCGTCCTGCTCCTCGTAGTGCCAGACCCGCAGCGTGTTGCCGCCGGAGGCGCTGTCGGAGCCGCTGCCGCAGGCGGTGAGCGGAAGGGTGAGGGAGAGGGCGAGCGCGGCGAGGGCGACGCGTCTGCGGGAGGGGTTCATCGGGAGTCCTCGGGTGACGGGCGAAGGGGGGCGGATGCGGAGGGGCTCACTCATCCGGTGCCCGCCGATCGTGGCACGGCCATTTTCTCGCGTCAAGAAACTATCGAAACCTGAACATCACCATGCCGTAACAGTGCAGACTTGCGCCCTCCATCGCTGACCACCCGCAGCGCAGGCTGCATACAGCCGTTGACAGGATGCAACTTTCTCGACAAAAGTAATTATCCCTGCGGCAGCTCCGCCGCCCGTTCCCCGAGAGGTCGTTCCCCGTGTCCCTCGACGTCCGCAGCATCCCCGACCGGTCGGCCCGCGCGCCGCAGGAAGGCCGGCCCGACCGCCAGGAGGACGCGCCGTGGTGGCAGTCCGCGGTCGTCTACCAGGTGTACCCGCGCAGCTTCGCCGACGCGGACGGGGACGGGATCGGCGACCTGCGCGGCATCGCCTCCCGGCTCGACTACCTGCGCGAGCTGGGCGTCGACGTGCTGTGGCTGTCGCCCGTGTACCCCTCGCCGCAGGACGACAACGGCTACGACATCAGCGACTACCAGGACATCGACCCGGTCTTCGGCTCACTGGCGGACTTCGACGAACTCCTCGCCGGCGTCCACCGCCGGGGCATGAAGCTGGTCATGGACCTGGTCGTCAACCACACCTCCGACGAGCACCCCTGGTTCCGGGACTCGCGCGCGAACGTCGGCGGCAAGCGCGACTGGTACGTGTGGCGCCCCGCCCGCCCCGGCCGCGTGCCCGGCACGCCGGGGGCCGAGCCCAACAACTGGGGCTCGTTCTTCTCCGGCCCCGCCTGGGAGTTCGACGAGGGGAGCGGCGAGTACTACCTGCACCTGTTCTCCCGCAAGCAGCCCGATCTGAACTGGGAGAACCCGCGGGTCCGCCACGCCGTGTACGCGATGATGCGCTGGTGGCTGGAGCGCGGGGTCGACGGCTTCCGGATGGACGTGATCAACCTGGTCTCCAAGGACCAGCGCTTCCCCGACGGCGCGGTCGCCGACGGCGCCGCCCACGGCGACGGCTCGCCGTTCTACGTCTGCGGCCCGCGGATCCACGAGTACCTGCAGGAGATGCACCGGGAGGTGTTCGCCGCGCACCCGGGGCGGCTGCTGACGGTCGGTGAGATGCCGGGGGTGGACGTCGACCAGGCCCGGCTGTTCACCGACCCGGACCGCGCCGAGGTCGACATGGTCTTCCAGTTCGAGCACGTCGGCCTCGACCACGGCCCCGGCGGCAAGTTCGACCCCCGCCCGCTGCGGCTGAGCGAGCTCAAGCGCTCCCTCGGCCGCTGGCAGGAGGGCCTGGCCACGACCGGCTGGAACAGCCTGTACTGGAACAACCACGACCAGCCCCGCGCCGTGTCGCGCTTCGGCGACGACGGCCCCCGCCACCGGGAGCTGTCGGCGAAGGCGCTGGCCACCGTCCTGCACCTGCACCGCGGCACCCCGTACGTCTACCAGGGCGAGGAGTTGGGCATGGCCAACGCGCCCTTCGCCGCCGTCGACGACTTCCGCGACATCGAGTCCCTCAACCACTACGCCCACGCGGTCGCGGCCGGCGCCGACCCGGAGCGGGTCCTCGACGGGCTGCGGCGGATGGGCCGCGACAACGCGCGCACCCCGATGCAGTGGGACGCCTCGCCCGGCGCCGGGTTCACCATCGGAACGCCCTGGATCGCGGCCAACCCCGACCACCTCCGCGTCAACGCCGCCGCCCAGCTCGCCGACCCGTCCTCCGTCTTCCACCACTACCGGCGCCTGATCGCCCTGCGCCACGGCGAACCGGCCGTGGTCCACGGCGACTTCACCATGCTCCTGCCCGAGGACGAGCACCTGTACGTCTTCACCCGCGGCCTCGGCGGCACCGCACTCCTGGTCGCCGCCAACCTCGACGGCGCCCCCCGCCCCCTGCCCGCCGCGGTGCTGGAGGGGTGGGGCGGGGCCCGCGTCCTGGTCGCCAACTACGCCGACCGGCCCGACCTGGGCGGCTTCCCCGTCCTGCGGCCCTGGGAGTGCGTGGTGCTGCGGCGCGCTTCGGCGTGAGGACGGCCGGTGCCCCGGACCGCGGCTTCCCGTCCGGTCCGGGGCACCGTCATGCGCCGGGCCGCCCCGGGCGTCACGACTGGACGGCGTCGCGGATCACCAGGCAGGCGGCGCCGCGCGCCCAGAGGTCGTCCGTGACGGCGTCCACGATCACCTCGCAGTCGGCGGCGGCGGTGGAGAACGCGTGCTCCCGCAGGGCCGCGGCCATCGCCGGGCCGAACAGGTCCTGCACCGCGGCGCCCTCGCCGGCCAGCACGATCTTCTCCAGGTTGAGCAGGTTGCACAGCCCCGCCAGCCCGCGGCCCAGCGCGTCGCCCGCGGCGGCGAACGCGGCGAGCGCCGTCTTCGAGTCGGGGCCGCGGCCGGAGCGGGCGAGCGCGACGGCCTCGTCGATGTCGTCGCAGCCCTCCAGGCCGGCCTCGCGCAGCCGTCGCAGCACCGCGCCGTAGGAGACCAAGGCCTCCAGGCACCCGGTGTTCCCGCAGCTGCACACCGGCCCCGCCGGGTCGAGCGGCATGTGGCCGAACTCCCCCGCCAGACCGGTGCGGCCCAGGTGCAACCGCCCACCCAGCAGCAGCCCGCACCCCACGCCGGGGCCGACGGTGACCACCGCGAACGACTCGGTGTCCCGCCCGTGGCCGAACCACTGCTCGGCCACCACCAGGGTGTTCACGTCGTTGCCGACCGCCACCGGCAGGCCGGTCGCGGCGGCGAGCGGACCGGCCACGTCCTCGTCGTGCCACCCCATCAGCGCCGAGTACCGGCACAGGCCGGCGACCGGGTCCACGTGCCCGCTGACCCCCACGCCCAGGCCCAGCATCCGCTCCGCGCTGCCCGGCACGGACGCCAGCAGCTCCCGGACGCCCTGCGCGGTCGCCGCGACCACGGCCCCGATGCGCCGGTCCGCCAACGGCTGCTCCCAGCGCGCCAGGACCTGCGCGCCCAGGTCGGTCAGCACCGCGGTCACCTTCGACGGGCCGATCTTCACCCCCACCACCAGGTGCAGCTCGGTGCGCACCTGCAGCATCCGCCGGGGCCTGCCGACCGCCCCCTCGGCGGCCGCAGCGCTGTCCTCGACCAGGTACCCGGCGTCCATCAGCGGGTTGACGATCTTGGTGACCGTCGACTGGGACAGCCGCAGCTGCTGCGCCACCTCGGTCCGCGACATCGGACCCGCGGTGAGGATCGCGGCGAACACGTCCGCCTTGGTGCGCTGCCCGGCCGGGTCGGCGGCCGACCCGGAGGCCGGCACCCACAGCCGGGGCACCAGTCGTTCAGCGGGCATCTGGATGGTCACGGTCGGCCTGCCTCCAATGTCTCGCCCCCGGCCGTCGGCCGACGCGGCTGCGGACCAGTCTGGCACCGGTCCGCCGCACACGGCGGGCATCGCCCAGTTAGTTTACATAGCCAAGAAAATGAACGGGAGCCCCGACCGCACAACCCTTGACTTCACCTGAGCCCGTCGCCACGATGTGGGCGGCGTTAATTTCTGACTTCAAGCAAGTAACGCCACTCCCCTGCCACCCACCCCCCACGGAGAACGACCCATGCATCGAAGAATCGGCCAGGCCGTGCTCGCGGCAGCCCTCGCCGCGAGCGCACTGCTGGTCCCCGCCGCCTCGTCCCAGGCCCGGGAGAGCACCAGCACCCGCACCGGCACCAGCTCCCACCCGCTGTACTGGATCGCCTACGAGCAGCCGTTCACCAGCGACTCGCCCCTGACCGAGTCGCAGTGGGACGCCGACATCTCCTGGGTCTCGCACAACCTGAAGCCCTACGGCTACACCATGGCCAGCACCGATGGCTGGATCGAGGGCGGCACCCAGACCGACGCCCACGGCTACGTCCTGAAGTACAACGACTCCTGGACGAAGACCTGGAGCGGCGTCAAGAACCAGCTCGACGCCGCCGGCCTGGACATGGGCGTCTACTACAACCCCCTGTGGGTGACGCCCGCCGCCGTCGCCGACCCCGCCAAGACCGTCGTCGGCCGACCCGACCTCAAGGTCTCCGACATCGTCAACCCCGGCGACCGCTTCCTCGGCAACCCGGACAAGCCCCTCTACTGGGCCGACGTCACCAAGCCCGGCACCAAGGAGTACGTCCAGGGATACGTCAACTACTTCAAGAACATCGGCGTCAAGTTCCTGCGCATCGACTTCCTCAGCTGGTACGAGTCCGCGACCGCCGTCGGCGCGCCCGCCGGGTCCGTCGCGCACGGCGCCGACAACTACGCCACCGCGCT
The DNA here is from genome assembly GCF_000721345.1 of Kitasatospora sp. NRRL B-11411. NCBI lineage: Bacteria > Bacillati > Actinomycetota > Actinomycetes > Kitasatosporales > Streptomycetaceae > Kitasatospora > Kitasatospora sp. NRRL B-11411. The sequence goes on from NZ_JOGH01000018.1 coordinate 107,791, forward strand.
GCGCTGGATCGAGGAGGCCGCCGGACCCGACCTCGAGGTCAGCCTGGTCATGCCGAACCTGTACGACCACGCTGCCACCGAGGTGAAGTACGGCGACCTGATGCGCATCGACGAGGACGTCTTCGGCGGCGGCTGGGACCACGTCAGCGGACGTCGGCAGACCTGGCAGCCCGGCTGGAGCCAGTGGGCCAACCAGTTCCTGGGCTTCACCGGCTTCTCCGACGTCGGCGGCCGCGGCGCGATGACCCTCGACGGCGACTTCACCCGGCTCAGCACCTTCCCCGACACCCCGATCGGCGACGCGGGAAAACGCACCGAGATCTCCCTGCTGACCATGGCCGGCGCACCCATCGCCGTCGCCGACACGAACACCACCGGCGACGGCCAACTCGCCTACTACCAGAACCGCGAGATCCTGGCCCTCAAGCAGGAGGGCTTCACCGGAAAGCCCGTCTACCGCAACGCCGACCCCTACGAGCCCGCCACCGCCGGCCAGGAGGCCACCGGCAGCCGCGACACCGAGCGGTGGATGGGCCAGACCGCCGACGGGGACTGGGTCGTGGCCCTGTTCAACCGCGACGACACCCGGACCCGCACGCTCAGCCTCGACCTCTCCGCCGAAGCCGGACTCGCCGACGGCGGCGACGCCCGCGACCTGTGGACCCACACCGACCTGGGCCACCTCACCTCGGTGACCGCCACCCTCGCCCCGCACGACGTCAAGCTGGTCCGGATCAAGCCGACCAAGCCCGCCGCCGACGCGTTCACCACCACCTACCAGGCCGAGGTCGCCACCTGGCGCGACGGGGCCAAGTTCGACAACAACCACGCCGGGTACTCCGGCACCGGGTTCGTCGACAAGCTCGAAGCCGCCTCCGCGGGCTCGAACGTCGTCTTCGCCGTCGACGCCCCCAAGGCCGGCAGCTACGACCTCGGCATCCGCTACGCGGCCGGCAGCGGCGCCAGCACCGTGCACTGGAGCGCCCAGAACCTCGCCGGCGCCCAGCAGTCCGCCGGCACGGCGTCCCTGCCCGGCACCGCCGACTGGAACACCTGGTCCACCGGCCACCAGCAGGTCACCCTCGCCCAGGGCGTCAACCTGCTGACGGTGCACCGCGACGCCGCCGACACCGGCGCGATCAACCTGGACTCCATCACCCTCGACAACCGCAACCCCGTCGCCAACGGCGGCTTCGAGAGCGGCGACCTGTCCGGCTGGAGCGAGTGGCACGACAGCGGCCCGCAGTACGGCGTCGACTCCTACGACGTCGCCGACGGCCAGTACAAGCTGTACTTCTACGACCCGGCGCAGCCCGTCCGGCAGAGCGCCCACCAGACGCTCTCCCTGCCCGCCGGCACCTACACCGTCCGCGCCAAGGCCAAGCTCCAGTCCCTGGCCGGCAACCCCGTCACCACCGCCCGCCTGGAACTCACCCCCGGCGGCGCACCGACCACCACCTCCCCGATCACGCTCGGCGCCGCCTACCAGGACGTCACCGGCACGGTCACCCTCGACGCCGCCGGCACCCTCGACCTCGGCTTCTACCTCGACGCCGGCCCGGGCACCTCCCTGCAGCTCGACGACGTCACGGTCACCCGCGGATGAGAGCGGCCACCGCACGACGGCAGGTGCCACCCGCCGCCCTCGCCCTGGTCCTCGCCGCCGCCCTCACCCTCGGCGCGCACCCGCAGGAGGCCCACGCCGCCTCCCTCGGCGACGTCACCGGCGTGAGCGTCACCGGCGACACCGTCACCGTCTCCGTCGGAACCGACCAACTCGTCGTCCGCGTCCTGCGCCCGGACACCGTCAAGGTCGACTACCGGCCCGGCGGCGCCGGCAGCCCCGACACCCCGGTCATCGACCCCGCCAAGCAGTGGACCGGCTCGAACACCACGAGCATCGACACCGCCGCCGACCCCATGGTGATCACCACCTCCCAACTCAGCGTCCGGATCGCCAAGCACCCCGCCCGGGTGGCGGTCTACGACTCCACCGGCACCCCGCTGCTCACCGAACCCGCCTCCGGCGGCGTCGAACCCGGCGCCCTGCACTTCACCCACGGCCCCGGGCAGAACTTCTACGGCATCACCGGCACTCCGATCCCCAGCGCCGAGGACGACCCCAAGCAGAGCCTCGCCCACGGGATGCAGCGCAACTCCGGCGGCCACGTCAGCGCCGGGAAGCAGGGCGACGGCGGCGCGCCCCTGACGTTCACCAGCCACTACGGGCTCCTCGTCGACTCCGTCGACGGCGACTTCGACATCACCGACACCGGCCTCGACTTCACCGGCGTCTCCAAGACCGACGTCTCCTACTACGCCATCGCCGGACCGCCCAAGCAGGTCATGAACGCCGTCGCGGAGATCTCCGGCCTGCCCGACATGGCCCCCAAGTGGGCCCTCGGCTTCAACAACAGCCAGTGGGGCAGCACCGAGGACGAGGTCAAGGGCATCGTCGACGGCTACCGCAGCCGGCAGATCCCCCTCGACGCGTTCACCATGGACTTCGACTTCAAGGCCTGGGGCGAGGACGACTACGGCGAGTTCCGCTGGAACTCCACCTCCGCGCCCGGCAACGTCCAACCCGACAAGTACCCCGACGGCGCCTCCGGCGCCTTCGCCCGGGACATGGCCGACCGCGGCGTCCACCTGATGGGGATCATGAAGCCCCGCATCGTCATCGGCGCACCCGACGGCGGCACCACCGCCCAGGGCCAGTGGGCCCGCGACAACGGCTGCCTCTACCCCGGACGCGCCGACTACCCCGAGTACTTCTCCGGCCGCCTCGCCAACGACATCGACTTCTCCCAGCAGAAGTGCCGCGACTGGTACTGGCAGCACGCGAAGAACCTCGCCGACACCGGCATCGCCGGCTGGTGGAACGACGAAGCCGACGAGGCCAACGGAGCCGACTTCGACAGCCTCCAGCACACCGACATGCAGCGCGCCCTCTACGAGGGGCAGAGCGCCACCTCCGACCGGCGCGTCTTCTCCCTCAACCGCAACTTCTACCTCGGCGCCCAGCGCTACGGCTACGGCATGTGGTCCGGCGACATCGCCTCCGACTCCGGCACCCTCGCCGACCAGCGCACCGGCCTGCTCACCGCCGCCAACATCGGCGAGACCCGCTGGGGCATGGACATCGGCGGCTTCACCGGAGACCCCACCGACGAGGCGTACGCCCGCTGGATGGAGTTCGGCGCCTTCGTCCCCGTCTACCGGGTCCACGGCACCCTCGACAAGAAGCGCCAGCCCTGGCTGTACGGCCCCACCGCCCAGGCCGCCGCCACCAAGGCGATCGACCTGCGCATGCAGCTCATGCCCTACCTGTACGCCAACGAGCGCACCAACCACGAGACTGGCATCGGCCTGGTCCGCCCGCTCTTCTACGACTACCCCGACGACCCGGCCGCCGCGAACCTCACCAGCGAGTGGATGTTCGGCGACTCGCTGCTCGTCGCCCCCGTCGTCGAGATGGGCGCCACCAGCAAGAGCGTCTACCTGCCCGCCGGCACCTGGACCGACTGGTCCCGCGGCACCACCTGGACCGGCCCCACCACCATCGACTACCCCGTCGACCCGAACACCCTCCAGGACATCCCGCTGTTCGTGAAGGGCGGCGGCATCGTCGCCACCCAGCCCGTCCAGCAGTACACCGGCCAGGCCCCCGTCACCCAGATCGACCTGAACGTGTTCCCCGCCGACACCGCCACCGACTTCACCGTCTACGACGACGACGGCCTCACCACCGCCTACCGGAACGGCACCTACTACAAGCAGCACGTCACCGCCGGGCGCACCGCCGACACCGCGACCGTCCGCACCGACGCCCGCACCGGCTCCTACGCCTCACCCCTCCAGTACAACGTCGTCAAGATCAACCGCTGGGACGCCACCGGCGTCACCGTCGACGGCGCCACCCCCGCCGCCTACCCCGACCTCGCCGCCCTCGAAGCGGCCGACGGCGAGGGCTGGACCACCGGCACCGACCAGTACGGCCCCTACGCCGCCGTAAAGGTCCGCGCCGGACAGGCCCGCACCATCCAGGCCGCCGGCAGCCCCCAGGGCCACCTCGTCGGACTCGGCGGCAAGTGCGCCGACGTCTCCGACGGCAACACCGCCAACGGCACCGCGGTCCAACTGTGGGACTGCGCCGCCGTCCCCGCCCAGCAGTGGAGCTTCACCGGCGGCAAACTGCACGCCCTCGGCAAGTGCCTCGACCTCGAAGCCGGCGGCACCGACAACGGCACCCGCGCCCACCTCTGGGACTGCCTCCCCGTCGCCTCCCAGACCTGGGAGCGCACCGCCGACGGCCAGTACCGCAACCCCGCCTCCGGCCGCTGCCTCGACGTCTACCAGCAGTCCACCGCGAACGGCACCCGCCTGCACCTGTGGGACTGCCACTCCGGCACCAGCCAGAAATGGAGCGCCCCCCAGTAACCGATGCCTCTTCAAAGCCCCGGTCCGGACACCCCTCGTGTCCGGACCGGGCACCGGCATTCACACCGTCAGAGCCGAAATGAGCAGCATCACCGACTGAGGTTTTCTCAGCGAAATGATCTCTGCGAGCCCGGGCGAGCGGCGGCGTCGCTGGCGAGCGGGTACCGGCCCGGGTCGCGGACAGACGTGAAGCCCCTGGTAGGACAGGTCTCTCTCTCACAAGATCGTCCCGCTGAACCAGAGGCTTCACGTTGGTCACCTCTGTTGCCACGCTCGACGTCCCCCGCCACGTCGTCGAGTTCCTCGCCCACCTGCTGGCCGCCCACCGGCGCCGGATCGGCACCCCGAAGGGCTCGCGGGCGCTGGGCCCGTTCCGGCAGGCGGTGCTGGTGCTGCGCTGGTTCCGTGAGCGTGGCTGCGTGCACTGCCTGGCTCGCGACGCCGGCGTCTCCCAGGCCACCGGCTACCGCTACCTGCACGAAGGCATCGACGTCCTCGCCGACCAGGCCCCCGACCTGCACGAGGTCCTGAGCCGGTGTCGGCGCGAGGGAATGACGCACGTGATCCTGGACGGCACGCTAATCGAATCGGACCGCCTCGCCGGCGTTCGCGAGAACGGCAACGACCTGTGGTTCAGCCAGAAGCACAAAGCGTTCGGCGGCAACATCCAGTTCCTGTCAGCCCCGGACGGCACGCCGCTATGGGTCTCCGATGTCGAGCCGGGCTCGACTCCCGATATCACCGCCGCCCGCATCCACGCCCTGCCCGCCCTGTACAAGGCGGCGGCCAACGGCCTGCCGACCCTCGCGGACAAGGGCTACATCGGCGCGGGCATCGGCGTCCGTATCCCTGTCCGCCGCCCGAAAGGCAAGTCCGAACAGGCACTTCACGTCGACACCCGCATGTTCAACGCCCTGCTGCGGCACGTCCGCGCCTTGGGCGAGCGCACCGCCGCCGAGCTCAAGCAGCGATGGCGCACCCTCCAGTACGTCACGCTCAGCCCCAGCCGGATCGGCGACATCGCCCGCGCTGCCCTCGTCCTCAACGGAATCTGGAAGTGACCTGTGCCGTCATAAGGGATCTGGTCCGACGTCAGGCTGTGACCTGAGGCGACAAGACTGCAAAAATCGCGTGAGACGCTCGGCGCACTTCGTCGAGGATGGTCACCATGACCCACGTGATCGAATCCCCTGGTGCCGACGACGCCGTGTCTCTGGGCCCGCTGCAGTTGAGGGTCTGGCTGCAGACGTATCCCTGCGCGGACGCGGGGATCGACGAGGCCTGGATCCGCGAGCACCGCGGCTCCTCTGCCACCACGGAGGGAATCGCCCAGTGGCGGGAGTTCATCGAGGCGGCGAGAAGGCAGCCGGACCTGCTGTTCTGCCGTGTCGTCCGCTCTGGGACGAAGATCGTCGGCTTCCTCTGCGGCCGCCGGGAGGAGGTGGTCACCCTCGGGCCGATGTACCTGCTGGACGATGCCCAGGGCCGAGGCATCGGAGGCCGGTTGATGGGTGAGTTCCTCACCTGGGCGGGAAGCGCACCTATGCGCCTGTGGGTTACCGAGTACAACGAGCGCGCGATCCGCTTCTACCAACGCTACGGATTCCAGGCCACGGGCGAGCGAGAGCTCTGGCAGGGGAAACTGCCGAACATGCGCATGGTCCGCGACGCCACATCGAGCGGCAGCCTCAACTGAGCCCGGCATGGGACCAAATCACCTGGAACCGGACATGGCCTTCATTGAGAAAACCTCACTGGTGAGAAACTCTTGCCTTTCCGATGGGGGCGAATTGATAGGGCTCTTTGAATTTGGCTCTGACCGGAGTTCCGTGAAAGACGAGATCCTCGGCGTGAATGCAGGATCGTTTCGCTGCGGGATGCCCTTCAGGTGGCTCTCGATTCGATCGAAGATGTGCTGTTCCCCGGAGTCGATGTTGAACTGGAGCGGGTGACGGCGGGGTTGGACCTGGTGCTGGTCGAGGTCGCCGCGTGCGGTCCGGGCGTCCGCTGCCCGGACTGCGGGATCCGGGGGCGGCGAGTCCACTCCACGTACTGGCGGACGGTGGCCGAACGCCCGCTGGCCGGGTGGAAGTTGCTGGTACGGCTGCGGGTGCGCCGGTATTTCTGCGACCGCCTCCGGTGCGGGCGGCGGACGTTCGTCGAGCAGGTCCGGGGACTGAGCGAGCGTCACCTGCGCTCCAGCACGGGCTTGAAGGAGTGGCTGCGGGCCGTCGCCACCGAGCTCGGCGGCCGCGCGGGCGAGCGGCTGTGCCGCAAGCTCAGCGTCACGGCCAGCCTCACCCGGCTCCTCGGACTGCTCGAAGCCCCCGAAGTGCCGAAACGGGCGCCGCGGGTGCTGGGCGTCGACGAGTTCGCCTTCCGCCGAGGCCGCACCTACGGCACCCTGCTGGTCGACGTCGAGTCCGGCCGTGTCGTTGACGTCCTGCCCGGCCGGACCTCGGAAACCTTCGCCGCCTGGCTTCGCGAGCACCCCGGTGCCGAGATCGTCTGCCGCGACCGTGCCAGCGCCTACAGCCGGGCGATCAAGGAGGCCGCGCCGGACGCGGTCGAGGTTGCCGACCGCTGGCACCTGCTGCAGAACCTGTCCGCGGCGGTCGAGAAGACCTGCCACCAGCACCGCGCCTGCCTGCGCAAGCACGCCGAGCAGGAGGTGCGGCCCGAGCCGCCCGTGATCGACCTGCCGGTCCTCCAGGAGCCCCGCACTCCGATCGTCGAGCGCACCCGCGACCGCTACGCGGACGTCCACCGGCTGCTGGAGCAGAAGTGGACGATCAGCGCGATCGCCCGCCACCTGGGGCTCGACCGCAAGACCGTCCGCCGTTTCGGGAACCGCCGACCCCGTCCGTGCCGACATCCCCAGCCTGCGCCGGATCACCGCCTGGATCATGCGCCCAACCGGCACCCTCACCGACCGCGAGCAGGACAGACTGCTGGACGTCCGAATCGCCTGCCCGGACATCGCCCGTGCCTACGACCTGGCCCGATGCTTCCACGACCTCATGACCAACCGCCTCGGAACCCTCCTGCCGGACTGGATCGACCAGGCCGAGCAGGACGCTCCGACACCGATGCGGTCGTTCGCCGGGTTCCTTCGCCAGGACCTCGCCGCCGTCACCGCCGGCCTCACCCTCGCATGGAGCTCCGGCAAGGTCGAAGGCAACGTGAACCGGGTCAAAACACTCGACTTCCCGGCAGTCCGCGCCGCCTGGCTGTCCCTGGCCCGCTGGCCGGACTCCCCCGATCCCCAACTACTGCTGCACGTCGCCGTGGACAATGAACCGCCCGGCCCCGTCGCCAACCACCTGCTGCGAGCGCTCCTCCACGAGCAGGCGCTGCGCCACCTGGCCTACCCGAAGGTCGCCGTCGTCCCACTGCACCCCGTCGCGCACGCGGAGACCATCGCCGACCTGGACCGCCGCGGCCTGCCCGCGGTGCGCCACGACTCCCAGCCCGGCCCGCCCGAAACGCCCGCACCCGCCGCCCTGCCCGCTGCCCCGAAGCCGAAGCGCCGCTGGTTCCAACGCCCCTGACCGGCAGCCAATCAACGGGAGGCGCGGGCAAGTTGACCACACAGGAAACCGATCCGGCCGCCCGGCTGGACGCGTTCGACGCACTGCTGGTCGAGGCCGAAGGCGGTCTCAGTGGCGGACGGTCTCGACCTCCTTGTCCATCACCTCCCACAGCTGCTGGAGGTCCCAGGCGGTGACCTGCGGGAGGTGGTCGGAGACCGCCTCCACCTTCGGCGTGGCCGGAGTCGTGGACGAGAGGAGTACGGGTTCCAACTCCCGGGAGACGTAGGTGCGGTCGATCGGGCCGAGGCCGCCGGGCGGGCAGTCCTCGGTGGGGATCTGCTGGCGGGCCTTTTTGGGTCCGTCCCAGGTGGTGGCCCGGTCCGCGCCGGTCTGGCCGAGCACGGTGGCGGCGTAGCGGCCCACGTCGGTCATGTGACGGGTGGTCATGATCCGGTCGACCAGGTTGTCGGGCTGGGTGCTGCCGTCGGGCAGGAAGAGCGAGCGGTCCACCGCGAATGCCCGGTCGGCGACCCGGTCGAGGGAGAGCGGGCAGCCCCACACCGTCCACCCGTTGGTGTCGCCCTGGCCGAAGAAGAGTTCGCGGTCCTTGGCCATGTTGGCCAGCAGCCAGCGGATCTGGTGCTGCCGGTTGTCGGGGTCGCCGAAGTCGAGGTGGATGCTCGCCACCGACATCTCGCGCCGGCTGCGGGCGCCGGTGCTGGGGTGGATGAGGCGGAGCTTCGCGGTGGCGGGGCGGTGCCGGACCTCGTTGGAGTAGGCGACCCAGTCCGGGTCGGGCTGGAACGTCTCGGAGTCGTAGAACAGCGCGTTGCGCGACCCGGGGCGGACGTTGGGTGCCTCGACGCAGGCCAGGCCCAGTTGCTCGGTCACCTGGGCGGCCTGGTGCTCCTGGAGTTCCTGGAGGGTGAGCAGGTGCGGGCGGTCGACGCCGTGTTCCTGGGCGAACTGCTTCAGCAGGCCGATCGCCTCGGGGAGCTTCCAGCCGTGCTGGATGTTCCAGCCGACGTGCAGCATGACCGGGCGGGCGGACTCGGCTGCGGCGGGCAGGGGTGCGGTGGTCATGGAGGTGTGCCTCTCCGTGTCGGGGTTGGTGCGGACGACGCGCCGGGGAGCTGCGCCGGACCGGTCCACGGGGGTGCCCGAGGCCGCGGCGCGGTGGTCGGCCCGGTCACGACTACTGCGGCAGGGCGGAGTTGGCGGTGGCGCTGGTGATGGCCTCAGCAGCCAGGGCCAGCGCGGCCGTGACCCGGTCGTCAAGGTCGGGCGGCAGCGCGGCGGCCCGGAATCCGGCGCGGACGGTGGTCTCGGTCAGCTCCCGGCGGTGCTCTTCCGGCAGTCGGGCGGCGAGGTCGTGGTCCAGCAGGGCTCGGGCGCTGTGGCCGTCGGGGGCCTGGAGCGCCCAGTCGGTGGCGATCTCGTAGAGCCGGTGCGCGCCCGCCGGCCGGTCCGCGGCGGCGCACAGGTCGGCGCAGGCGAGCGTCAGCTGCGTGTCGAACAGCGGGTTGCCGGTGGGATCGTAGGTGTCGTGGGCGTCGCCCAGCGCGTCGAACAGGGAGGTGCGTTCACCGCTGTCTGCTTGTCCGCCGAGCAGGGCGCAGGCGACGGCGAGCGCGGCGGCGACCACGTGTTCCCAGGGGGTGTGGGGGTCGAGGGAGATCTTGGCCAGCAGTGTCGCGGCGATCCGGTGCTGGCCGCCGAGGGCCAGGGCGATCGTCTCGACCTGCCGGGCCGCACCCGGGCCGGGCGGCGGGACGTGGTCGGCCTTCAGGACGAGCCGGGCCTTCGACCACTCGCCGGCGCGCACCAGCGCGGTGGCCAGGAGCTGCAGGGAGGTGTTGTCCCACCAGTCGTAGAGGGCGCTGCGGTCCTGCTCGGTGGCGGTGAGGCCGGCCAGCGGCCGGATCCCGACGGCGGCCGCTGCGGCGTCCTGGCCCGCCCCGACCGCCCGCAGGATCTCCTGAACCAGCTCGATGGCGGTGCCGGGCCGGCCCTCACGGATCAGGAGCTCGGCGTGAATGAGCTGCAACTCCAGCGCGCCCCGGGCGAGTTCGACGCTCAATGGACGGTACGCGAGGTGCAGGGCGGTATGGAGGTTGCACAGCGCGTACGCCGTACCGAAGTGGCCCAGGTCGAAGTGCAGCAGCGCAGCGCGACGGTGGACCTCGGCGGCCAGCGCGGTGTCGCTGCTCTCGGCGGCGCGGCGGGCCAGCGCAGCCAGGTCGTCCACCCGCTGCTCCAGCGGCGGCGCCGTCCGGGCGGGGACAGGGGGCGTGAGGGGGAAGCGGGCGAGCGCGGCACCGAGGGCGCCGGCGGGCAGCGGGGTGGCGGTCACCGGCTCACCTGCCCTGCGAACTGCGGCTGCCGGACCGGAGGCGTCTCGCCCACCGCAGCCGTCGGCCGGTTCTGGTCGAGGCGGAGCGCGGCGTCGACCAGCACCCAGTGGGAGAACGCCTGCGGGTAGTTGCCGAGCTGCCGGCCAGCGTGCGGGTCCCACTCCTCGGCGAGCAGGCCCAGGTCGCTGCGCAGCTCCAGGAGCCGGTCGAACAGCTCGCGGGCCTCGCCGTCACGGCCGACGGCGGTCAGAGCCTCGACCAGCCAGAACGAGCAGGCGAGGAAGACGCCTTCGTGGCCGGAGAGGCCGTCGACGTTCGCGGCGGCGTGCTGCCCGGTGGCGTAGCGCAGCAGGAGGCCGTCCTCGGTGGACAGTTCGCGCTGGATGGCCTCGACGGTGGCGATGACGCGCTTGTCGTCCGGCGGGAGGAAGCCGACCAGCGGAATCAGCAGCAGGGAGGCGTCCAGCTCCCGGCCGCCGTAGTACTGGGTGAAGACGCCCCGCTCGGGGTCGACGCCTCGTTCGCACACGTCGGCGTGGATCTGCTCGCGCAGTTCAACGAGGTGGTGCAGGAGGGCGGCGTCGGGGTCGGGGCGGCGTTGCAGCAGCCGCAGGATCCGGTCGACGGCCACCCAGCACATGATCTTGGAGTGGGTGAAGTGGCGGGCGGGGCCGCGGATTTCCCAGATCCCCTCGTCCGGCTCGTGCCGGCGGCGCTCCACCTGCCGGGCGAGGGCCAGCAGCAGGACGTCGGTCCACGGCTCGGGCGGCAGGCCTGCGTCCTCGACCAGCAGCAGGGTGTCGGCGATCTCGCCGAACACGTCGAGTTGGAGCTGGCCGGCGGCGGCGTTGCCGATGCGCACCGGCCGGGAGCCCTCGTAGCCGGGCAGGTGGTCGAGGGTCTGTTCGGTGAGGTCGGTGGTGCCGTCGAGGCGGTAGATGGGCTGGAGGTGTGCGGGGTCGACGGTCGTGATGAGCCAGCGCAGCCAGCGCCGGGCCTCCTCGGTCTTGCCGAGGCGGAGCAGGGAGGCGGCAGTCAGCGCGCTGTCGCGCAGCCAGACGAACCGGTAGTCCCAGTTGCGGGTGCCGCCGATCTCCTCGGGCAGGGACGTGGTCGGCGCGGCCACGATGCCGCCGCCCGGATGGCACATCGCCGCCAGGGTGAGGGCCGAGCGCACCACCGCCTTCCGGTGCGGGCCGCGGTAGGTGCACCCGCGGGCCCACCGCTCCCAGTACCGCACGGTCTCGGCCAGCTCGGCGAAGGCGTCCGGCCGGGCCGGGGCGGACCCGCCGCGCACGGTCGGGCCCCAGGTCAGGGCGAGTACGGTGACCTCGCCCGCGGCGAGGGTGAAGTGGGCCCGGCACACCCGGTCGCGGTCGACCGAGTGGTCGCGGCCGCCCTGGAGCCAGTAGGTGTCGGCCCCGAAGGTGGCCGACAGCCACGGGGCGCGGGAGGTGGCCTGCTGGACGAGCGGCGCGGTGGCGCCGTAGTCGGCGCGGGGCCGGTAGACGGAGACGACGTCCACGACGCCGCGCACGCACTCGACGATCCGCACGATCCGCGGCGCGGCCGCGCCGGTGGAGGCGGGGGCCGGCATGAAGTCCGTGACGGCCAGGGTGCCGCTGGCGGTGTCGTACTCCTGCCGCAGGACCATGGTGTCGCCCAGGTATTGGCGGCGGTCGGCGTCCGGGGGCGGGCCGTCCGGGACGGCCGGGCCGATGCGCCAGAAGCCGTGCTCGGGGCCACCGAGCAGGGAGGAGAAGAGCGCCGGGGAGTCGAAGCCGGGCAGGCACGCCCAGTCGACGGTCCCGTTCGGAAGGACCAGGGCGGCCGAGGCGGTGTTGCCGAGGAGCGCATGGTCCTCGATCCGGTACCGGGGCAGGGTGCGGAGCATGGAGATCCTGACGTGGGTGAGCGGGTGACGGGAGTTCAGCCCCGGATGGGGGTGGTACTGGTGAGTTCGGCGAAGGCAACGGCCGACTGCATAGCGGCTTTGGCGCCCAGACCGGCCATGAATGCGGCCAGTTGTGCTGACCTGGACGTCAGGGCCGCTTCCATGCCGGCAGTGCGGGCGCCAGCCACCGCGACTGGCGCGGCGGCGTAGTGCAACCCTGCGGGCGGCAGGCCCATGCGTTCGGCGAGCGTCCGGAACGCCAGCGGGCTGGGCACGGTGACGCCCAACTCGGCTGAGCAGTAGGCGTCCTCGGCCTTGATGCCGTGGACTGTGAGGTCGCGGCGTGGGGAGATGAAATCGTTGAAGAGACCTCACCCCGCCTGCCCGGCAGTACCGGGGTGCGGATGGGCCGGGCTCGAGGGTGGGGCGGGGCGAGGAAGAACGGGCCGCTGGAGTGGAACAGCGCCATGCCGGTCACCGTCCGTCCGGGTGGAAGGTGCGTCGCCGGATGAGGCCGAGCACTGATCGGCGGTGACGGCTCCGGCTGCGAGGGACGCTCTGTCCGGCGTCCGAGACCGGTGCGTGGCTGTGCTGCGTGCGCGCACCTCCCGCGTCGGCCCGGTACAGGTACCCCCACACGAGGCTGTTGAGCCTGCGGATACAGGGCTCGCAGGCGAACAGGGGCGCGTCCGCGCCGGCGACGGTGACCCGGCCGACCCACATCACCCGTCCCCACTCGGCGCAGTACAGCCAGCAGAGGCCGTCCACCCACTCGTTGCTGTCGTCCTCGGCAGGCGGTTCGGGGCGCTCGCCCCGGGCGAACGCCGCGATGCCTGGCACGATCTGAGGCCAGATGCCGGGCGGGCTGTCGGGCAGCTCGGTCACGCAGTCACCTGCCCGCTGGATACGGCCTGGCCGGCGGCCACTGAGGACGGGACCCGGCAGCCGGATGGTCCCTCGGGCAGGGAGTTCGCGCCGACCAGCCGCAGAGCCGGCAGCTGCCCGCCGCCGCTGGTGTCGGGGGTGACCGTGAGCAGGGTCCAGCCCTGCCAGATGCCTGAGCAGGCCACCAGCCCGTCGTAGCAGACCTCACAGCCGGTGGTGGCGCGACCGGACGCGGCCAGCCACGAGTCGCCGACGCGTTCACCGCCGAACAGCACCTGCCGCACCAGTTCCTCGGGGTCCGGGCTGCCAGCGGCGTGCGCCTCGGCGCACAGGCCGTCCGCGTAGGCGGCGGTCGTGGCGGTGTGGCGGCACGGATCACCGTCGGCGGAGGCCGCGATCACGGCGGGACCGGGGTGGTTGGCGAGCAGCAGGACCGGTATCCCGGTATTGGCGACGGTGGCAGCCGCCTGGTTGCCGGGCACCGGCGCGGTGAGGGCGTTCATGGGTGGTTGGTCCTTCGGGCTGGGTCCGAGCTGAGGATGGGCAGAACGGGCCGCGGCCGGTGGGCGGAAGCCCCGGTAGAAGTCGTGGCCGTTCTGTTCGGTGCCAGCTCTGCTGCCGGGATGTCGAACTCAACTGGCTTCAACGGCGAGAAGGTTCAGGACCCTTTGCCGCTGGTCGTCCACCTCTTCGGCGGTGGGCGCTTCGATGGTGAGCCGGGCGACGGGGTCGACGTTCGAGGCCCGCAGGTTGAACCACTTCCCGGGGCCGTCCACCACGGTCAGGCCGTCGAGGAGGTCGGCGTCGGGGAAGGCTCGCGCGAGCTGGCGCACGGTGGCCTGCGGGTCGTCGGCGGGGATGTTGATCTCCCCCGAGGTGGCGTAGCGGGTGAGAGGGGCGAGCAGTTCGGAGGTGGGCTCGGGCTGGCTCCCGATGGCGGCCAGGGTGTGCAGGGCGGCGAGCGGGCCGGAGTCTGCGTGCCAGAACCGTCCGAAGTAGTAGTGGCCGGACGCTTCCCCGCCGAGGATCGCGTCGGTGGCCTGCATCTGCTGCTTGACGAAGGCGTGGCCGACGCGGGAGCGCGCCGCGGTGCCGCCGTGCTCGTGGATGGTCTCGGCGGTGGCGTGGGAGGTCAGGAGGTCGTGGACGATCGTGCCGCCGGGCTGGGCCGTGAGGTGCTGGCGGGCCAACAGGGCGAGGAGTGCGCACGGGGGGACGGGGCGGCCGAGTTCGTCGACGGCGAAGCAGCGGTCGCCGTCGCCGTCGAACGCGAAGCCGAGGTCGGCCTGGTGGTCGACCACGGCCTTCTGGAGGTCGCGCAGGTTCGCCGGGTCCATGGGGTTGGCGTCGTGGTGGGGGAAGGTCCCGTCGAGGTCGAAGTACAGCTCGACCGTCTCGACGGGCAGTCCTTCGAGCAGCGGAGGCCAGGTGAGGCCGCCCATGCCGTTGCCCGCGTCAACGACGATCCGCAGGGGGCGCAGCCCGTCGAGGTCGACTTGTCCGCGCAGGCAGGCGGTGTAGTCCTGCTGGAGGTCGATCTCGGACGTCGTGCCGCTGCGGGAGCCGGCGGGGCGGTCGGGCAGTCCGGTGTGCAGGAGGGTATGGATCTTCTCCAGGCCGCTGCCGTGGGCGACGGGGCCCGCGCCGGCCCGGTTCAGCTTGATGCCGTTGTCGGAGGCCGGGTTGTGGCTGGCGGTGATCATCGCGGCGGGCAGGTTCAGGGTGCCGGACGCGAAGTAGACGACGTCGGTGGCGGTCAGGCCCATCCACAGGACGTCGGCGCCGCGCGAGCGGACGCCTTCTGCGAACGCCTCGGCCAGGCCCAGGGAGGAGGGGCGCATGTCGTAGCCGACGACGATCTCGCTCGCTTGGAGGAGGTGGGCGAAGGCCGCGCCGGTCTCGTACACCAGGTCCGCGGTGACCTCGGTTCCGGTACGGCCCCGGATGTCGTAGGTCTTGATGGCGGGGTGGCAGCCCGTATCGATTTCCTGATTGGCCGTCATGTCTGTTTTTCTCCAGGCTGGTTCGGGCGTGGGAGTATCCGGTCGGGCCCCGGTTGCGGCGGGGCCCGACCGGCTTCGGGGCGTGCGGGACCACGCCCCGAAGGTGGCACCGGAGGGGTTCCGGTGCCGTAGAGGGGAGTTCGGCATGAGCGTTGAGGTGCAGCCGGGGCACGCCGAGGTCGCGCCCGGGTACGTCCGGGCGGTGTGGCCGATGGGCGCGGGCGCGCTGATCACGGACGAGGACGGGCGGGTGCTGCTCGTCAACCCGACGTATCACACGGGCGAGTGGAAGGACCGGTGGCTGTTCCCCGGCGGCGGGATGGACCGCGGCGACGACGGCCCGGCTGCGGCGTGCGCCCGCGAGGTCGCCGAGGAGCTGGGGCTCGCGTGGCCCGTCGGCGACCTGCTGGCCGTGGACTGGATTCCGCAGGACGGCCGGTTCTTCGAAGAGGTGATCTTCGTGTTCGACGGCGGTGTGATGGACGAGGCCGCCCACGTCCGGATCCAACTGCCCGAGGACGACGAACTCGCCGGGTTCCAGTTCTTCCCGCTGGCCGAGGCCATGGAGAAGCTGGCCGCCCCGGACGCGCGCCGGCTGGAGCAGGCCGTGGCCGCGCGCGAGCGCGGCGCCGGGCCGGTGCTGCTGCGGTACGGGCGGCCCCGCTCGTAGGCGGGCGGTTCGGGGGTCACCTGCGGCCCGCCGGGGTGTGGGCGATGACGAGTTCCGCGAGCTGCCGGGCGGCGTCCGGACGGCCCAGCGCCCGGGCGGCCTGGCGCATGTCCGCGAGCCGGCCGGGGTCCTTGAGCAGCGGCAGCAGCACCTCGCGCAGCCGCTCCCCGGTCGCCTGCTCCCCTACCAAGGCGACGGCTGCCCCGGCGTCCTGGAGGGCTTCGGCTCCGCGCTGCTGCTCGTGGCCGGCGGTCGGGACGAGCGGGATGAGGACGGACGGCAGGGAGAGCGCGGTGAGTTCGGCCAGGGTGCCCGCACCGGAGCGGGCCACGACGAGCGCGGCGGCCGCGTACACGTCGGCGAGGTTCCCGGAGACGTAGGGCACCAGGTGGTAGCGGTGGGCGAGGGCGGCGGGCAGGCTCGCGGCGGAGGCCCGGACGGCGTCGTGGTTGTCCGGGCCGCACTGGTGGAGGATCTGGCAGTGCTCCAGCAGGTCGGGCAGCACCTGGGCGAGGAGGCGGTTGATCTGGGCGGAGCCCTGGGCGCCGCCGGTGACGTAGACCAGCGGCAGGATCGGGTCGAGCCCGTAGTCGACGTGGGCGGCGGCCCGGCGCCCGCCGAGCAGCGCGGGCCTGATCGGGTTGCCGGTGACGACGGCCCGACGGCGGGCCCGTGGCGGCAGGGTGTTCAGCGAGCTGGGGTGGCTGACGGCGATGGCGGTGGCGAAGCGCGCGAGGACCCGGTTGGCCAGGCCCAGGGTGATGATCTGCTCGTGCATGACGAGCCGGCGGCCGGTCAGGCGGGCGGCCAGGCCCACGGGCACGGCGACGTAGCCGCCGGTGGACAGCACCGCGTCCGGGCGGTGCCGGGCGAGCGAGGCCACGGCCTGGGCGATGCCGAACGGCACCTTGAGCATGTCCAGCGCGGTGCGGGCGAGCGCGGAGGGGCGCAGCGAGCGGCGGACCTTGCCGGCGGCGAGCGCCCGGAAGGGGATGCCGTTCTCGCGGGCGATGCGGTTTTCGAGTCCGGTGCTGGTTCCGAACCAGGTCGCGTCGAGCGTGGTGCCGCGCTCGTTGAGGATGCGGGTGACGGCCTGGACGGTCGTCAGCGCGGGGTAGGTGTGGCCGCCGGTGCCGCCCCCGGCGACGACGAGGCGGACGGTGTTGCGGCGGGATCGGGACACGGCGGGCTCCAAGGGGAAGGTCAGGCTGCGGGGGCGGCGGGCGGGGTGGGCAGCAGGTGGGCGCGCTGGACGCTGGCAGGGTCCTTGATGGCTTCCCACCAGGGCAGGACGACCGCCGTGCCGGGCGTGCCGAGGGTGAGGGCGAGGTTGACGGCGTCCTCGTAGTCGTGGTGGCGGGCGGTGAGTTCGGTGATCTGCCGGGTGTAGCGGCGGCCGGCGATGTGGTGGACCCAGATGTTGACCAGGTGGCCGGGCGGGCAGCCGCCTTCGGGCCGTTCGACGATCCGGGCCAGTTCGTTCGTGCCGGGGCGGAAGGCGAGCATCCCGCCGATGAATGTGCGCTCCAGGACGGCGGACGCTATCGCTATGCCACCGCCCGGGAGCGCGGCGCCGACGCGCTGGTAGGTGTCGTCGGGGACGATGTCGGTGATCCCGGAGACGAACACGTTCTCGCAGGTGGAGGGCAGGCGGCGCAGGCCGGTCAGAGCGGCGGCGTGCGCGTCGGGGCCGTCCTGGAGGACGACGCTCAGCGGGGCGTCGCCGACGGCGTGCCGGGCCTGCTCGTGGACGGCGGCGGTGTTGCCCTCGTTGGTGACGATGACGAACCGGTCGGCACCGGCGGCGCGGGCCTGGCGGATGTGGCGGCGCACCAGGCTCTCGCCGCCGAGTTCGAACGTCGGCTTGTCGCGACCCAGGCGGGTTCCGTGGCCGGCGGCGAGGAGGATCGCGGTGGTGGTCATGGCTTCTCCTGGTGGTCGAGGGCTTCGAGGAGGTGCTCCGCGACGTGCTGCACGTCCTCGGGGGACAGTGCGGGGTGGTAGGGCAGGGCCAGGGTGCGGTCCAGCAGCGGTTGGAGGTCCGGGGTTTCGCGCAGCGGCCGGTAGGGGGCCAGGGCCGGGTAGTCGGTCCAGGGCCGCGCGGCGGTGACGGAGGTGGCGATGCCGTGCGTGGAGAGGGCGGGGCGCACCTGGGCGCTGGTGCGGTCGCCGAGGTCGATCAGGTAGCGGCCCCAGGTGGGCTGCGGGTCGCGGCCGTCGGGCAGCAGCTCGGGCCGGTGCTTCAACAGGGCTTCGGTGTAGGCGTGTTGGATGTCCTGGAGCTGCTGGACGATCCGGTCGCGCTGCTGCCACTGCGCGGTGGCGATCAGGGCGTCGGTCTCGGCCGGAGCGCGGTTGCGCAGCAGCACATCGCCTTCCGCCCAACGCCCTTCCACACCGGAGTGGGTCCGGCGCAGCCAGACGAGGTCGGCGATCTCCTGGGTGCAGGTGATGACGGCCGCCCCGCCGGTGCCGGACATCGGCTTGGTCGGGGCGAAGGACAGCAGCGCGGCGTCGCCCCAGGTGCCGGGCCCGTCCGGATCGGTGGGCAGCAGGTAGGCGCCGTCCTCGATGACGGTGGCGCCCTGGACGCGCAGGGCTTCGATGGTGGCGCGGGCGTGCCGGGCGGTGATCCCGGTGTGGTGGATCCAGATGACGACCGCCCGGCGGCCTGCCCGGTCGAGGACACCGGGCTGCGGGGCCAGGCTGGCCGGGTCGATCGGGACGGGGACGGGGTGACCGCCGAGGCGGACGACGAGCGCGGGGATCGCCTGGAAGGCGTGTGCGGGGATCAGCACCCGGCGGTCGCGGACGCCGAAGGCTTCCAGGAGCAGTTCGAGGGCGTCCATGCCGCTGCCGACCGCGACGGCCGGGCGGTCGAAGAACTCGCCGATCTGCGACTCCAGTTCGACGGTGCGGTAGCCGGCGCGCAGCCGTCCGCTGTCCAGGAGCGCGGCGAAGCCGTCCAGGGCGGCAGCCCGGTCGATCCGCGGCGGCTTCCACAGCGGGACCTCGCGGTGGGGCAGGGCGTTCACGCGGCGGCCCCCTGCGGTGCGGCGGTGCGGGCGGCGCGCAGGATCTCGATCGCGCCGGGGCCGGTGTTGGCCAGCAGGTCCAGGGTGCCGAGGTTGGGTAAGAACCCGTGCCGGGCGTGGAGTTGGGGGTAGCGGGGCGGCTGGTAGTCCTGCCAGCAGATCTCGATCCCGGCGTCCGCGAAGACCTGCTCGTCGAGGTAGCAGCGCGATCCGTCGCCCGCCAGGTAGGTGTCGGCGCCCACCCGGCGGCACAGCTCGACCAGGCGGGCGCTCTTGGTCGCGGCGGTCGTCCCGAGGTCGCTGGCCTTCACCGTGGGCGTGTCGATGCCCAGCAGCCGCATCGTCTCCGCGCAGCAGGCGTCGGCGAGTTCGCCCAGGGTGCGCCACGGCCGCCGGTAGAGCACGTCGAGGAGGGGGTCGCAGTACGGCAGGTGCTCGGCGTGCGCGTACGCCTGGCGGACGGTCTTCTCGTGTACGTGCTGCCAGTTCCGGGCCTCGGCGAGCGGCAGGTCGCGGATCTCGCCGGTGGCCGCCCGGGAGCGGGCGACGGGGACGGTCAGCAGCACCTCGCCGGTGTGGGTCTTGATCCGGTTGCGGTTGTGCCAACCCCCTTTGGAGAAGGCGGCGTTGTCCAGCCAGATGACGAGGTCGGCGCGGTCGGCCTTGTCGAAAAGGCCGGAGTAGGGCAGGTAGTGCGGCTGGTGGATGGTCACGGTGAGGCCCATCGGTGTCGTTCCTCCTTCCTCGGAGCCGGTCAGGGGGTGCGCAGGCGGCGGGCGAGCGCGGTGGCGCAGGTCAGGGCCGAGGCGATGCTCGTGCCCATGTCGTCGTAGAAGGTGAAGCCCCGGCCGGCGAACAGCAGCCCGCCGTTGGCCAGTTGCCGGGCGCGGGCCCGGTAGGCGTCGGCGAGCTGCTGGTTGGCCGGGCTGCGCAGGACGAAGTCGACCTGGTACTCGCCCGGCCCGTGCCGCTCGTAGCCGACGAGGGCGGTGGAGTCGGTGACGGTTGGGCCGCCGCCGGGCAGCAGCCCCGGGGCGTGGGTGCGGTAGTACGGCACGGTCGGGTCGGGGTGGGTGACGGTCGCCGCCCGCGGGGCCTCCGACATGGGGGTGCGCCGCCACTCCACCGCGAGGCTGCGCCGCTCCAGCGCGCCCCGGTCGAAGCCGAACCAGGCGTCGATCGGGGAGGTGACGACGCACGCCCGCGCGTACTCGGGCGGGTCCTCGACGCTGGCCGCCCGGCCGAGTTCGATGCGGATGCCGGGCCGGTCGGCGAGCCGGTGCAGCATCGACCCCCAGCCTCCGGCAGGCAGCCCCTGGTAGCGGGCGTTCGGGTAGTACTGGTTGTCGCGGGTGTAGGTGAGACCGAAGCGGCTGGTGAACACCTCCGGGGACAGCTTGGCCGGGTCGACACCCCACTGCTTGGTGACGTAGCCGTGGACGAACGCCTCGTACAGGCGGGGCCCGACGGAGGCGAGCGCCGCGTCCTCCACGGTGAGCGGCGCCTTCCCCCGGTACGGCGCGGTGTCCCTCTCCACCAGCACCCGCGCCCGGTCGGCGTCCAGGTCGGCCCCGTAGACGGCCTGGACGGCTTCGAGGCCCAGCGGGAGCGGGACCAGTTCGCCCTGGTAGGAGGCGTAGACGCGGTGCCGGTACGGGATGACGCGGGTGTTGGCAGCGATGTACGTCCACACCCGGCGACTGCTGGTGGCCAGGACGTGGGTGCCGCGCGGGTGGACGTTGACGCCCAGGTGCTCGTTCCACTGGGAGGCGCACAGGCCGCCCAGGCGGCTGGTCGCCTCGACCACCAGGACCTGCACCCCCGGCAGGAGCGCGGTCAGGCGTTCGGCGACGATCAGCCCGACCAGGCCCGCGCCGACGATCGCCACGTCAGGGCGCCTCACAGGAACCACGCGTGCTGGGTCTCGAAGTCGGCCGGGTCGGGGTCCGGGAGGTCGCCCGCGGCCCAGGCTTCGATGGCCCGGCTCTGGTGGATGTGGCGGCAGCCCATCTTGTAGCAGCCGGACAGGCCCATGTTGGAGATGAGCCTGCTGGCGACCTGCCGGTGCTTCTCGCCGCCCCAGATCTCCTCCAGGTCAGCTTCCCGGAGGTCGCCGATCAGGTACTCCTGCCGGCCCCACTGGGGTCCGCAGATGTAGACCTCGCCGTTGGCGATCACCCAGCAGTTCAGGCCCCGGGCGACGGTCCAGCACCAGCTGTGCGCCCCGCCCGCGCCCTTGTGGGTGTCGCCCATGATCTGGCCGATCTGCCGGCCCCAGGACGCAAGACCCCGCTCGGCGCAGAAGCGGGTCAGGTGTTCGCGGAACTCCTCGCGCTGGGCGGGGTCGAGGGTGAAGCCGCCCTTGTTCTCGTAGTCGTCGACGAGCCGGATGTGGATGTTGTCGAAGCCGGTCCGGGCCGACCAGTCGTAGATCTCCTCCAGCCACCGGTAGTTGACGTTGTTGATCAGTACCTTCGCGTTGACCTTCGGCCCGTCGAGACCGGCCGCCTCCCAGGCGGCCAGGATCGCCCGGACCGACTCCTCCATGCGGCTGTGCGACTTCTTCCCGCCGGCCACCGCCCGGTAGCTCTCGTTGTCGAAGGCGAACACCGCGGCCTCGATGAACGTCATCCGGGCCAGGACCTCGGGGCGGGCCAGCACCTTGCCCAGGACGAGGTTGGAGGCCATCCCGGCGCGGGTGGTGGCCAGGTCCAGGCCCGCGATGAGGTCGGCGACCTCGCCGCCGCGCCACAACGTCGGCTCGCCGCCGCCGCAGTACTGGACGCCGCGCACGCCCATCGCGGCGATCGAGGCGTGCAGGCGCTGCGCCATCTCCACCGGCATGTCCGCGAAGCCGTACTCCTCGTTGCGGTCCTGGGCGTAGCAGTGGGTGCAGTCGACGTTGCAGTTCATCGTCAAGTACATCTCCAGCGAGTGCGGCGCCGGAGCGATGTCGACCTTGCGGACCAGCTGCCGGCCGGGGAACAGCCCGGCCGCGGTGTGGAGGACCTTCGTCGCCGAGGAGTACGGGCTCGGCTTCGCCGTGGTGGTGATCTGCTCGAATCCGGCCGGGCCGGAGATGCTCGTGTCGGACACGGTGACTCCCTCGTGGGCGGCGGGCTAGATGAAGGAGCCGTGCGGGGCGGTGAACGAGCTCTGGAACTCGACCAGCTGGTTCTGCTGATGGTGCACGCAGAACGGGCAGTCCTTGAGACGGAGTTCGGCCAGGACCTGGCGGCGCTGCTCGCCGCGCCACACCTCGGCGAACGTCCTGTCCGTGATGTTGCCGATCACCCCGGCGATGCCCTCGCCGTCCGTGGTACGGGTCCGCTTCTGGGCGCACAGGAACACGTTGCCGTCCGCACCGATGACCGGCTTGAACTGCTGCCAGTGGCAGCGGGAGTAGCCGCGGACCTGGTGGACGTTGTTGTCGAAGATCCGGTCGACGATGTGCACGTCGAAGCCGTCGCCCTGGAGGTCGAGGGCCTTGTCGAGTTCGGCGAGCATCCGCTCGTGCAGGTCCGCAGGGATCTCGACCCCGGAGTAGGACTTGAACTGGATGTACTCGGCGCCAGTGTCCTTGACCAGCTGGGCCGCGGGAACGATGTCGTGGACGTTGTCGGCGTTGATGAAGAACCCGGTGCCCACGGTGCACGGGCCGTCCGCCGCAGCCAGGGCGCGCAGGTTCGCGATGATCTGGTGGTGGTCGTCGTTGCGGTGGAGCTGGAGGTGGACGTCCGGATCGGAGGAGTCGAGGCTGAACCGCGCGTACGTGGCGGCCTGCTTGATCCGCTTCCCGAGCGCGGGGAAGACCCTCGACCCGTTGGTGACCAGGCCGACCGAGATGCCGTGGGCGGCCGCGGCCTCGATGGCGTCCACGGTGGCCGGGTTCGTCATCGGCTCGCCGCCGCCGACGAACAGGATCGACGTCACGCCGAGGCCGGCGAGCTCGTCGACCAGGCCGAGCAGCCGGGGGCCGTCCATCCGCTCGCTGCGCTCCTTCGAGTGCAGGCTGCTGTAGATGCAGAAGTTGCAGTGGTGGTTGCAGGAATTCGCGGGGTCGATCTCGACCGAGGTGGGGAAGGGGTCCTGTCCGGCGAGGTAGGCGTCGATCGTCGGCTGCTGCCGGAGCAGCCGCAGGGGGCTGAACATGTGCCGGACCCGGTGCTGCTCGGACAGTTCGGCGTAGCGGTAGCCGAGCCGTTCGGCGGCCGTGCGGGCGCCGGACGTCAGGACGGCCACGTCCTCGTTGACGGTCTTCGAACCGTCCACGAGCGGTAAGGGTCGGCGGCGGCGGGTCGGCCGGGTGCTGCTCGGGCTGGTGCTGCTGTCCATGAGGGGGCTCCTCCGAGGAAAGGGCATCGATCGGGTGGGCGGTGGCGCGGTCAGGGGCTGCTGCAGGCGGCAGCCGCGCGGGAACAGGACCGGCGCCGAGGACATGGTCAGGTGACTATGTGGCCGGCTTGGGCGAGTTGCCTCCGGGCCCTGCCGAGGTCCTGCTCAGGCGCAGGGGGTCGGGGGGAACGGGCCGGAGTTGCCGACGGGCTCCTGTCCCCTGCCTGGTCCAGAGGGCACTGCGTCGGCGGCCATGAGGTCCAGATCCTGCGGCTGGTGCTGTGGTTCAGCGCCTGGCACAGTTCAGGCGGCCCGCCGCTGAGGAGCTGCCCGTGTCGCCGGCCCCCGGCGCGCGACGGCGCGGCGGGGCAGCCGAAGCAGGCGGCCTGCTGTTCGCCGGACGGACGGCCGTCTGAGGCCTGTCTGCCGGTCGCCCTGGTGCTGGGTGATCGGGGCCGCGGCACTGGCGACGGCGCCGGGCATCGCTGGGAAGTCGACGTCGATCTCGAACCAGACCGAGCACAGGAGGCTCTGGCCGTCGTCGCCGGGCAGCAGCTCCGAGCCGACCTCTGCGGTGATCATCTCGACGATGTACAGGCCCCTGCCCGACTCGGCGTACACGTCGTGCGCGGCCCCGGGCCTGGAGGTCGGGACGGTGCGGGTCCGACAGGGGTTGATGACGGCGACCCGCAGCCTGCGGCGGGCACCGTACGCGGTGGCCTCGACCTGGAGGTCCTGGTTTCCGTCCTCGCCGCCGGTCCCGTGCTCGGTGGCGTTGGTGACGATCTCCGACACCGCGAGCCGCACGGTGTCCAACTGATCGGTGGTCAGCAGACCCTTCAGGTCATCGATGAGCTTGTTGCGGACCCCGCCGACCGAGACGTGCACGGCGGGGACGGTGAAGCGGGTGATGAGTCCTTGCATGGCAGATCCTCCGGGCCGGTCAGGTGGTGCGGCTGGGGGTGAATCCGACGGCGTCCCCGCCCGAGGCGATGGTCCGAGGTCGTCGCGTGCTCAGAGAGGTTCGCCGGGCGAAAGGGGGGTCAGCAATCGCAAGAAGTCGAGGGTTCCGGGCCGAAGTCACTGATCCGTCTTCCCGTGACCGGCAGATCCGTTACTAGTTGCTGTTTTTGAATCACCATCAGTGAGTTCGCCCACTACGCTGTCTGCACCGCTGTACCTGGGGGAGGTCATCCGATGGCGCACAAGCCGTCCTGCGCCGCGCGGATCAGAGCGACCGCCGCAGCGGAGAACCGGGCCTTGGAGACGACTGTCGCTTCGATCGCGGAGTGCTGCGCAGTGAGTCGGCTGAGGGCCCATCGCCTGGCTCGCGGGTGGACCCTTCGGCGGGCGGTCGCCGAGATGCTTCAGCTCTGCGCGCTGAACGGGATCTCCCAACCGGGCGTGGACCAGGACCAGTTGGCCGCGTGGGAGAAAGGCCGGATGCCTCGCGGCAAGACCCTCGACCTGCTGTGCCGCCTGTACGAGACGGATGCCCAAGGACTCGGGTTGGCCGGTTCCTACCGACCGGACATGCCGACTCTGGTTCCGACTCGCCCTGCGCCTTCCCGGCCGGCCGCTGGCCCGCCCGTCGCACTTGCCGCCGCCGATCCCGCCGGCGAGGCCATCGAGGCGTACCGGCGTGCGCTGGACAGCACGTTGGCGAGCACCACCGCCAGCGTCACCCAGCTCGAGGTGCTGGACGAACAGGTCATGGACCTCCGGCAGGTCTACGTCTTCGCGCCTCCGGCCGAGATGCTGCTCCGGCTCCTGCGGACGCTCGAAGAAGTCCGCCTGTTGTCCGGCGAGCGGCAGCCGGCAACTGTCCAGGTGCGCCTGTCGGAGATGATCGCCGTGCTCGCCACTCTCGTCGCCGATGCCTTGATGAAGCTGGGCCGCCTCGACCAGGCCCGCATGTGGTACGGCACTGCCCGCGCGGCGGCAGACGACGCCGGCGGGGCCGAACTGCGCTCCCGTGTCCGGGTCCAGGCCGCGATGCTGCCGTACTACTACGGCCCTCTCGAACGGGCGGCGAGCTTGGCCAGGGACGCCCGGCTGCTGAACCGCGGCCGCGCAACGTCCACCGGGGCGTTCGCCGCCGCTGCCGAGGCGCGGGCCTTGGCTCGGCTGGGCGATGCCGAAGGGGCGCGTCACGCCGTCCGGCAAGCGATCGACCTGTTCGACCGTGCCCCGGTCGGCTCCGACGACGACGCGTGGGCGTTCCCCAGGCGTCGGCTGCTGCTGTACCTGTCGGGCGCCTTCACCGCTCTGGGTGAGGTTCAGGAAGCACACCGCGTGCAGCAGGAGGCCCTGGCTCTGTACCCCGACCGAACCGGCATCGACCCCGCGCTCCTCCGACTCGAAGAAGCGATGTGCATGGTTCATCAGCGGAAGCCGACCGAGGCGTGCGAGCTTGCCGGCAGCGCCTACCTGGCGGTACCGGAAGAGCTTCGGACGGAGATCCTGGGCGTACGCGCCATGGAGGTGATCCGGATAATGCCCGCGCGGATCCGCGAGACCCGGGCCGCTCGGCAACTCGGTGAACTTCTCGCACTGCCCACCGGCCGGACGTGACAGGATCGGCCTCGGCCCGTCAGCCTTACGGGCATGACGACTGTCCCGGAGACCCGGATCGGCGGCTTCGCCGAGCCCGAGGTGTTTGCCGTCCTCGAAACCGCCTGCCGACACGCCGGAGTCGACGCCTCCGACGCCAAGCTGCTGCGGGGCCACACCAACGCCGTCTACCTGCTGGAATCCGCCGGCGCGGTCGTCAAGATCGCCCGAGCCGGAACCCCGGTCGACGACGTCCGCCGAACCGTGGCGCTCGTGCAGTGGCTGATGGCCATGAAGTTCCCGACCGTTGAGTTGCTGCCGGTGGAGCAACCCGTCCTGGTCGGTCCGCACGCCGTCACCTTCTGGCGGCACCTTCCCCAACCCCGACAAGCCGTCCCGGCCGCCCACCTCGCCGACCCGCTGCGTACTCTTCATCAACTCCCTCTCCCTCCTTTCGAAATCCGTTCGCTCGACACCGTCGCGGCCATCCGGCGATCCATCGGCGTTGCTGCGGCGCTACCGGGAAGTGATCTGGATTTCCTCGGCGCGCACGTATCCGAGCTCGAAGCTGGACTCGCTCGGGTCCGCTACCTGCTCGAACCCGGGCTCCTGCAAGGTGATCCGCAGCACCGGAACGCACTGCACAGCAACGACGCGGCGGTGCTGTGCGACTGGGACACCGCGTGTTTCGGCCCACCCGAACTCGACCTTGTGACGGTGGAGATCCATTGCCGGAGGTTCGGGTACGGCCGGTCCCACTACGAGGAATTCGCGGACAGGTACGGCTTCGACGTGACTGCGTGGGACGGGTACCCGGTTCTTCGTGACCTCCGTGAGCTGCGGATGGTGACGACGAACGCGAAGCGCGCCCCGGCCGGAAGCGAGACCCTTGCGGAGGTCCGGCGGAGGATCGTCGGAATCCGGGAATCGGATGCCGAAATGCGATGGAACATTCTGTAGTGCGTGCCTCATGTAGGCCGATGGGGCCCTCGGCGGCTGGTGGTCGAGGCGACCGTCGTGCGGACTTGCCGGCCACGGACGACCAGTAACTGAAGCCCCGCCTCGGCAAGTTGCCGGTGACGGATGACCCGTTCGGGAGCTGCGCCCAGGTGAGCGAGGGACGGCAGGACTATCCCGTACAACCCTCGGCGGACGGTGAGTTCGGCGAGATCGACGTCGGTGGCGATCTCGGTGAGGTCGAGTTCCCGCTGGGCGCAGAACTCGGCAAGGACCTCGGCGAGGGCCGCTTGCCGAGCTGCCGTCCTGGTGGTCAGCCGTAGCAGGCCGACGACGGCGGGGGCAGGAACGGGTCGCTGCTCGGTGAGCTCCACTTCCGGGTTCCCTTCTGCCGGCCGGGCGGCTCGGTTGTCTCCAGCGTGCCGCTGACGTGGCGGCGCGGGAACGTCGCGCTGTGGCAGTTCCGTGGCAGTTCCGGCCCACCAGCAGACCGCAGGGTGCTTCGATGGTCGCCGAGCCAGGAGGTGGTCATGGCGGCGGTGAGCGAGTGGACCGGGGTGGAGGCACGGGCACTGCGGCTGGCGAGCCGAAGGAGCGTGCGCACCTTCGCCGGCGATCTGGGCGTAGCGGTCCGGACGGTGACCAACTGGGAACGGCTGGGCGCCGGCACGCGGCCGCGTCCGGACACGCAGGCGATCCTGGACACGGCGCTGGGTCGTCTCGACCAGGCCGGAATCTTCCGTTTCGAGGCGATCCTGTCCCGGTCCGGCCGTGCTGTGGCGGTCGAGGTCCGGGGCGGGCCGAGGGCGTGGGAGTACGAGACGTGGACGGAGGACATCGAACGGGCCGTCGTCGCGGCGTCCAGGCAGGACTTCGTGGTCGCGTCGGATCTCCTGGAACGGTGGCGCACCCGTTGGCCAGCGAGGGAGTTGGACGAGCGGGGCCTGTACCTGTTCGCCCGGACGACAGCACTGGCCGGCGACCTGCTGCGGGATCGGGGTGTGCTGCTCGGGCCTCGGTCCGCGGTGCGTTCCTACGCGGACGCCCGGTCGGTGTTCGACCAGCTCGGCGTCCCCCGGCGGGTCGCGCAGTTGGACCTGTCGCTGGCGGTCGTCGCCGAGATGTCCGGTGACCTCCGTGGTGCCGCTGCCCGGTACGACGAGCTGGGCCGCGACGACAGGCTGAGCGGCCGGGACCGGCTCCGGGCGCAACTGTGGGTCGGCACGGCGCTGGACAAGCAGGGACTTCACGAAGCCGCGATGCCGCTGATGACCTCGGCGATCCTGGGGTTCGAAGGACTGGGTGAGCAGGAGGACTGGGGCACCGCGCACCAGAAGCTGGCGCTCGCGCACCGCGGCGCCGGGAACCTCGCGGAGGCCGGGCGGCTGATCTCGGTGGCGCAGTCCGCCGGGGACAGTACGTCACCATTACACCGGGTGCGACTGGCCACCGCTCACGGGCACGTGCTGTTGTCCGACCGGGCGACCGTCTCGGAAGGACTCGCGGCGCTCGACAAGGCGGCGGCCACGGCCGCCACGTACGGTATGAGCCACCAGCTCCGCAGCATCGACGGCATCCGCAAGGAACTCGAACTGGGAGGTGGGAAAACCAAGTTCAGGTAATCAGGAGAGATACGTGACAGGTACGACGAAGCGCGGGATCACCGACCGGCAGTGGGCGGACACCGCGCTGCTGTGGGACTGCCAGCAGATGGGCCACGAGCTTCGACCGTGCGACGTGGCGATCGGGTTGGGCTCCCACGACCTCGGGGTGGCGGCGGCGACCGCCGGCCTGTACCTGCGCGGCCTGGTGCAGCGAATCGTGTTCACCGGCGGCCCGAACCCGTCCCGGCCGGACCACTTCCCGCGCGGCGAGGCCGTCCACTTCGCCGAACACGCCATCGACCTCGGCGTCCCGGAGGAGGCGGTGCTGATCGAGCCGAAGGCCCGCAACACCGGGCAGAACGTCGAGTTCAGCCGGGCGGTGCTGGCCGAGGCCGGGGTGGCGGTGTCGTCGGTGCTGCTGGTGTCGATGCCGTACATGGAGCGGCGGGCGTACGCGACGTGCCGCAAGGTGTGGCCGGAGGTGGACGCGGTGTGCGCCTCCGCCCCGATGGACCTGCACGACTACGTGAAGACGATCGGCGACGACCAGCTCGTGATCGACAGCCTGGTGGGCGACCTCCAGCGGGTCATCGAGTACCCGAAGCTCGGCTTCGCCGTCGCCCAGGACGTACCGGAGAGGGTGCACGATGCCTACCAGCGGCTCATCGACGCCGGCTTCACCAGCCGACTCCTCTGACCGGCCGCCCGCCGTGGGCGCCGGGGCGGTGGTGTACGCGATCCACCAGCCGAACTTCCTGCCGCGGCTGTCGACGCTGGCGAAGCTCTACGCGGCGGACGTGTGGGTGGTGCTGGACGACGTCCAGCACGCCCGCCGCGACTACCAGCACCGCGCCCGCCTCGGTTCTCTCCGGGGCGACGGCGCCACCCGCTGGCTGTCCCTGCCCACCCGACTCCCGAACGGCCGGGCCACGCTGATCCGGGACACCCGCCTGGCCGACCCGGACCGCACCCGCCGTCGGGTCGAAGGGATCCTGCATGAGCAGTACCGCAGCTCTCCGTTCTGGCCGGAGTTCACCGACCGGCTGTGCCCGCTGCTCGACCTGATCGACGCAGCCGCCCGGACTGCCGAGATCGCCGAAGCGTCCACCCTGCTGTTCTTGGACCTGCTCGGATGGAGGGGGCGGGTGGTGCGCAGCAGCAACCTGCCGGCCGCGACCGAACGGACCCAGCGGCTGGTAGACCTGTGCCGGGCGGTCAACGCCGGCATCTACCTGTGTGGGGCCGGCGGCAGCCGCTACGTCGAACCGGGGCGGTTCACGGACGCCGGGGTGGAGTTGCGGCAGTTCGCCGTACCGGACGACGGGGTCTGGACGGGCGCGCGGGCGCTCAGCGCCGTACAAGGGCTGATGGCTCACGGTCCGCAGGTCGTCGCGGGCGCTGTAGCGATGTACGCACACTGAAACGGCCTCGCCTCAAGCCTCTGCCCGGCAGTGGGCGAGGGGTTCTCGTTGTCGCCGAGCGGTGCGCGGGGGCGGGCACGGCCCCGGACCGTGCAACCGGGGCAGGCGGTCAGGGGCCGCGACGGTCCAGCGGGAAAACCCGTTGCCGACGGCCCCGGCCCTGCCGCAGAGTATGGGCATCAGCCCGGCAGCACCCAGCGGAGAGGAACGCGAGATGAGCAACAGCCAGTCGTATCAGCGTTCTTCGAGTTCCCAGCAGAGCCAGGGACTTCCCTCCTCGCGGTAGACGGGCCCGACAGCGCCCGGCCGCCCACGGGGAATTCCCCGTCTGGGCGGCCTTTCTGTTTGGCGCCCTCCCGCAGTGCCGGATGGTGCAACTGGCAGCACGCCTGACTCTGGATCAGGAAGTTCGGGGTTCGAATCCTCGTCCGGCAGCGCAGCACCTGGAGAGTTGGCCGAGTGGTAAGGCAGCGGCTTGCTAAGCCGTCGTCGGGGTCACCCCCGCGCGCGTTCGATCCGCGCACTCTCCGCGCAGCAACCACAGTTCACTGGAGGAGCCAGCCGACAGGTGGCGCCGGCCTCGGTCTCGAAAACCGTTGGGGCACGCGAGTGCCCGTGTGGGTTCGACCCCCACTTCCTCCGCCAAGGGCGAGCTGGGCACTGGAGAGCCCAAGGGCCTGTAAAGCCCCCGCTTCGGCTGTGTCGGTTCGAATCCGGCCTCGCCCACCAGCATCTGTTCTTTCCACCTGTGCGTACACCGCTTTCGGTACGGTGACGGCCATGACCGACACCTTCGCCCAGCCCTCCGACGCCGCTGATGCGATCGCCGAACAGGCCGCTCGGCTCCGGCAGGAAACCCACCGGGACGCACACGCCGCTGCCGAGTTCGGCGTCAACAACCCCATGGCAGAGATGCATCACATGGTCAAGGGTGAGCGCGACAACGCTCTCGTGGAGTGCCTGAGCTACGTGCTGGGCACCGACGAGACTGCCGCCGACGCATACATTGCGCGCTGGGCGGCGGCGAACGGAGGCGACGTGGAGTCGGCGGCTGTCCGGGTCAAGGACCAGCCGACCGCCAGCCGGCTCGCCCTACAGCGCGCCGAGGCGAAGGTCGTCGACGCCCTGCGCGAAGCGGGTACCGAAGGGCTCTCCAGAAAGGAGCTCGATCCTCTGCTCGGTCGGCTCGGCTGGCGGGAGGAGGACCGGTGGCTCAAGAAGGCGATCGTCGCGGGAACCGTGGTCGAACGTCGGTACGGGCGCAGCACCCGCTACGTCTACACCGCCTCGGCTTCCCTGCCTGCTGGTCCGACCGCCGAAGGTGCTGCAACACAGCGGTGATGAAGGGCGCAGTCGGTTGCGGAGGACGATCCCGTACCGCGTTACCGGAGAGGCCCCAACCCACCGATCGCCGTCGCTGGTCGAGCTCAGGCAAGGGGTGTCAACTGCGATTTCCTGAACCCGTGACTCTCTAGTGACGGCCCAACTCCTCCCCACAAGCACTTCTTGCAATTGGAAACGCACTTTCTGTTACCGCACGCCTCGGGTTACAGCTCACTGGGGGCGAGCATGACTGGGTTCCACGTCGATCCGTCGCAGATGATCGTCTCGTCGGCCGGGCTCACCGACCTGCAGGCGTGGGCGGGACAGATCCACAGTGGGCTGGTCGGCTCGCTGGACCACGCGGCCGGCATGGCCGGCGACGACGACACCGGCCGGGCGTTCGCCGCCAAGTACGACCCGGCCGCGCGGTCCGTGGTGAACGCGCTGGGGCGGGTGTACGGACAGCTGGGCGGGACCGCGAACGGCCTCTACTCGATGGCGATGAACTACATCCGCACCGACGCGGACGTCGCCGAGAGCCTGATGAAGCCGCAGGAGCTGCCGAAGTCGTCGCAGCCGCAGTGCGAGCAGGAGCCCCGTACGGTCCAGATACCGACGGCGGTCGGGCACCAGAACTGGGCGGTGCGGGAGATCGTCAGCACGTTCTGGCCGCAGGGTGATCCGGTGAAGCTGCGGCAGGCCGGGCAGGACTGGAAACGCGCGGCGCAGTTGTTCAGCGAGCTCGGGGCCGAGGGCGATGCCCGGATCAGCGCGGTCACCTCCAGCAGCACTGCCCAGGCGGTGGACACCATGGCCGCGAACTGGGCCAAGGTCCACGACGGGTGTGCCACCTCGGGCCCGCTGTTGAACACAATGCAGCATGTCGCCTACCAGTTGGGCGAGGCGTGCGAGTCGTACGCCTCCGGCATCGAGGACCTGCGCGACACCCTGGAGGACCTGGCGGCGACCGCCGCGACCGTGGCGGTCGCCGGTGTGGTGCTGACCGTCTTCACCGCCGGCATCTCCGACGTGGCGGCGGCCGGCGGGGAGGCGGCGATAGCCGTTGAGGCCGGGGCCGCGGCGGTCGCGCTCACCACCGCGATCGAGACGAGCGCGGAAGTAGCGGTCCTGGCGGAGGCGGCCGCCATCGTGGACGCGGCCGCCTCCGCCCTGGTGCCAATCGCCATCGCCGGGGGTGCCGCGCTGACGCTCGCGGCCGTCTCCTCCCCCGCCGCAGCGGCGCCCGGCCCCACTGCGCCGGGATCCCCTTTCGCCGCTCCGGGCGTCGGCCCGCTGCCCCGCTCCCCCTCAAGCTCCTTCCCCGTCCTGCCGCCGGCGCAGCAGCACGATGTGCGTGTCTGGATGGCGCAACTGGCTGCCGACGGAAGGACGTCGACGTCCCCCGGCCCCATCGGGAAGCCCAAGGTCGACGCTCAGCGCGCGTACGAGCTGCGGGTCGCGGGCGGTACGCAGTACGAGCTGTACACCACCGTGCCCGATCCCAAGAGGCCCGACGGGCAGAAGACCATGAACGCCGACGGGGTCCGCTCCGAGGACGGTGCGGCGATCGACGCCAAGTACGTCGGCCAGCAGAAGGGGTGCCGCTCTCCGCTCCGGCTCGGCAACGTCGACAACGTCCCGGACTTCGTCTACGAGTCCACGATGAAGAGCCAGTCGTTCGAGATCACCAAGTACGGCTCGGCGTTCCAGGATCCCCGCAACAAGGTCAACCACCTGGAGATCATCACCAACGACACGAAGTCCGCGGCCTACTTCGGCGCGCTGATGGCCGCGCAGAATGTACCCGGGGAGACCCGCGTCGTCCCCTGATCCGCTGCCGTCAGCCCGATCACCCTGCTCTGGAAAAGGACACCGTGGGAGCCAGCTTCTACATCAGCGTCGACCGGTCCGCCGCCGCGGCCTGGCCGTTCACCGAACAGCAGCTCGCCCGGGCCGTGCAACGGCGTTGGCCCGAGAGCGCCAGCGCCACGGTGCCCGGCGAGGTCCTCGAGGTCGACGTGCGGGTCGGCGACGAACACTGCGAGATCACTTACCACTACGACCGGCAGTTCTTCACCTTCCCCGACCAAGAGCCGCTCAGGGTGCCCGTCGTCATCATCCACACCCTCCTGCGGGACCTCGCCCCCACCACCCCGGCCGTCTGGTGGGCCGACTACGACGGCACGCCAGAGCCCTTCGACGTCCAGGCCGACGCGGAGCAGGTCGCCGAGGACTTCGGCATGTAGCGCAAGACCCGCGGCCGAGCGCCCACGACTGCTGTACGCCGGACGGCTCACCCCGGAGAAGGGCGGCGTCGTCCTCGCCCGGGCACTGGCCGCCCTCCCCGGGGTCGAGCTGAGCATCGCCGCACCGGCCGCGGAGTTCGGCGCGTTCCGCCCCGTGCTCCAGCAGGCGGGCGTCGACGCCCGCTACCTCGGCTGGCTGCCCCGTCCGCAGCTCTGGCAGGCCTTCACCGCCCACGACGCGCTCACCGTGCCCTCCACCACCCTGGAGGCCATGGGCCTGGTCGCGCTCGAGGCCCAGGCCTGCGGCCTGCCCGTCCTCTACCAGCCCGTCCCCGGACTGGTGGAGGCCCTCCAGGCCTCGGCGCCGGCCGTCGACTTCACCGATCCCGCCGCCGCTGCCCGCACCCTGGGCCGACTGCGGACCGCTCGCGCTCTCCTCGCCGAACTACGCGACGCGGGCCGGGCCAACTCGGCCCGCCACCCGCTCAGCACCACCGCCACCACCACCG
Source organism: Kitasatospora sp. NRRL B-11411 (assembly GCF_000721345.1). Lineage (NCBI taxonomy): Bacteria > Bacillati > Actinomycetota > Actinomycetes > Kitasatosporales > Streptomycetaceae > Kitasatospora > Kitasatospora sp. NRRL B-11411. The sequence continues at coordinate 141,553 of NZ_JOGH01000018.1, forward strand.
CCCTGGCCGAACTCGGCCGCCGACTCGGCTGACGCCGCGTCACACCGCAACCCGTTCCGCTCCGGCCCGCTCACTACGCCGGCCGGAGCGGGACGTCCACAGCGAATCGGGGAGACGATGACACCCAGCACCGACCGCATCCACTAGATGGTTGATGCGAAGGGTTAGTGGTCGTAGGCGGTCAGGGAGCGCATGACGGACTGGCCGGTGTGGTCGTTGTGCCAGATCGCGCTGGTCAGG
>NZ_JOGH01000019.1:0-84189 GCF_000721345.1 Kitasatospora sp. NRRL B-11411
GCGGGGGGCGGGCCGGTCGGCGGCGGGACGGCGCGGCGCGGCCGGGCGCGGGGCGGGGCGCTCGGCGGTGGCGGCGGCTGCGGCGGTAGCTGCGGCGGGGCGCTCGGCCGGGGCCGGGGCCAGGGTCGGGGCGGCGGCCGGGCCGGTGTTGGCGACCTCGATCCGCAGCAGGTCGCCGCTGAGCGAGGCGGTGACCTGGAAGGTGTCCCCGGGGCGGGCGGGAGCGGCGTGCTCGACCGCGTTGGCGCAGGCCTCGGTGAGGGCGAGGCCGAGGTCGAAGGCGACCTGCGGATCGACTCCGGCGGAGTCCATGGCGCCGAGCAGGATGCGGCGGGCGAGCGGCACGCTGGCCGGGTCGCGCTTGAGGTGCAGAGTCCACCAGATGTCCACGGGAGTTCCCTCCTGGCTGCGGCTCCACATACAACTAGCTATCTCCTCGGCCGTGCGCGGTGAACCGTCCGCACGGGCGAAGGCCGCCCGTTCGGCGGATGGACCCGACCCGTCGGGTGTGCCGATCAGCGCTCGGGCGGATCCGCGCGCCGGTCGGTTTCCCGCCATTCCGGGCGGGTCCCGGCCCCTGCCCCGGAGCGGGGTGTAGGCGGTGAGATGATGGCCCGGCCATGACTGACCCCACCGCCGCCGCCCGCCGGGGCGCCGCCGTGCCCGCCGGACGGGTGCCGGCGGCCGCCTGGGACCTGCGGCTGCTGCGGGCGGTGCCGTTCGCGCTGGTGTGCACGCTGGTGGCGGCCTTCGGGCACGTCCGGGCGGGCGGTGCGGTGGCGCCGGACACGCTGGTGCTGGGGTTCGCCGCGGTGTGCGCGGCGGCGGCGCTGGCCGGCCGGCGGGAGCGCTCGCTGGGCGCGATCGCGGCCGCGCTGGGCGCCGGGCAGCTGAGCCTGCACCTGCTGTTCCACTTCTTCGGAAGCGGGCTGGGCAGCGGCCCGGCGGCGGCGCACGCGCAGATGGCCGGAAACAGCTCCATGGATCCGCTGGTGGTGGCCGCGGGCCGGCTGCTGTGCGACGACGCTCCCGGCAACGGGCTGACCGTCGTCCCGCTGGACACCACACCGGAGCAGGTGGTGAGCGCCGCGGGCCTGGACCCGCAGGCGGTGGTCGCGGCGGCCGCGCCGCACGCGTCCGGCTGGCTGGGGATGAGCCCCGGCATGCTGCTGGGCCACCTGGCGGCGGCGCTGGTCGCGGGCTGGTGGCTGCGGCGCGGCGAGGCCGCGCTGTGGCGGCTGGTGCGGACGGCCGCGCTGACCGCCCGGGAGTGGGCGGCGCCGGTGCGGACCGCGGTGGCGCTGCTGACGGCGCTGCTGCTGGGCACCGGGCGCCCGGCCGCGCCGCGCCGGGCCGCGCGCCCGGAGGACTGGCCGCTGCCGGTGGCGGCGGCGCTGCGGCACAGCCTGCCGCGCCGGGGACCGCCCGCGGTGGCGTTCGCGCGCTGATCGGGCCCGGGAGGACCGGGGCTCGGGCGCGCGCCGCTGCCGCCGTGCCCGCGCCGTGAGCGGGCCGGCCGAGTCTCCCGCACCTCCCCGCGTGCCGACGCGCACTGCCGCGCGGCCCCTTTCCTCAGGAGTCCCCTGATGCGTTCGCTTACCGCCCGTCGTTCTCTCGGCGCGCTCGCGGTGGCGGCCGGCGCCCTGCTGGCGTCCGCCGTGCCCGCCTTCGCCCACGTCACCGTCCAGCCGGGCAGTGTCCAGCAGGGCGGCTACAGCGCCGTGGCGTTCCGGGTGCCGAACGAGAGCGACACCGCCTCGACCGTGAAGGTCGAGGTCAACCTGCCGCTGGACCACCCGATGGCCTCGGTGCGCACCCAGCCCGTCCCGGGCTGGACCGCCGTGCTGGAGAAGTCGAAGCTCGACAAGCCGCTGGACTCGCACGGCCAGCAGATCACCGAGGCCGTCTCGAAGATCACCTGGACCGCGAACGACGGCACCAAGATCGCGCCCGGGCAGTACCAGGACTTCGCGGTCTCGCTCGGCGCGCTGCCGACCGACACCGACACGCTGGTCTTCAAGGCGCTGCAGACGTACGACAACGGCGACGTGGTCCGCTGGATCGAGGAGGCCAAGGACGGGCAGCCCGAGCCGTCCAAGCCCGCCCCGGCGCTGAAGCTGACCAAGGCCGCGGGCGCCACCACCGCCGCCGACCAGCACTCGGCGGACTCGGCCGGCGCGCAGCAGGCCGCGGCCGGTGCGAAGTCCTCCGACTCGACCGCCCGCACGCTGGGCGTGGTCGGCATCGTGGTCGGCGTGGTCGGCGCGGCGCTCGGCGTGGCCGGGCTGCGCCGCCGCTCCGCGCAGTCCTGACCCCCGGCCGGGGCGGGGCCGCGCAGGCCCCGCCCCGGCACCCCTTCCGTTCCTCCGCACCCGCTCCCCGCACGAACAGGAAAGTCCCTTGGCCTCCCTCCGCCGCCCCCGCCCCCGGCTCCTGACCGCCGCCGCCCTCGTCCTCGGCGCCTCGCTCGCGCTGTCCGCCTGCTCCTCGTCCGGGGGCGGCACCCAGGACTCCGGGGCGGCGAAGGTCAGCAAGAAGGCGTCCACCAGCCAGTACCGGGGCACGGTGCTGAGCAAGAACTTCGAGAAGCCGGACCTGGTGCTGGACGACACCTCCGGGCAGCCGTACGACCTGCGGGCGCGGACCGCGGGCAAGACCGTGCTGCTGTTCTTCGGCTACACCAGCTGCCCGGACGTCTGCCCGACCACGATGGGCGACATCGGCGTGGCGATGTCGAAGCTGACCCCCGAGCAGCGGGAGAAGCTGGCGGTCGTGTTCGTCTCCACCGACCCGGAGCGGGACACCCCGCAGGTGCTGCGGACCTGGCTGGACTCGATGGGCAAGGACTTCGTCGGGATGACCGGCGACCTGGCGAAGGTGAAGGCCGCGGCCAAGCCGCTGGGCATCCTGGTCGAGGACCCGGTGGTGGACGCCAAGGGCGCGGTCACCTCCACCCACGGCGCGCAGGTGCTGGCGTTCCTGCCCGGCGACGACAAGGCGCACCTGCTGTACATGGCGGGCACCTCGGTCGACGTCTACCGGCACGACCTGGAGCTGATGGCGAACGGGGTGGCGGTGTGAGCCGGGCGTTCCGGCGCGGCGCGCTGGTCGGGGCGGGGCTGGCCGCCGCCCTGGCGGTGGGCGCGGTCGCGGTGGCGCACCAGTCCTCCGGCGGGCCGGGCGGCGCGCCGCGGCTGACCGTCGCGGACCCGTACATACCGCTGCCCGCCACGCCCGACGGGATGGGCGCGGGCTACCTGACGGTCCGCAACAGCGGCGGGGCGGACACCCTGGTGAGCGTGAGCAGCCCGGCCGCCGGGTCGGTGACCATGCACCGCTCGACCGAGACGTCGATGGAGCAGGTCGAGCAGATGCCGGTGCCGGCCGGCGGCACCCTGGACCTGGCCCGCGGCGGCGCGCACCTGATGATCATGGACTGGGCGAAGCGGCCCGCGCTGGGCGACGAGCTGGAGCTGGACCTGGAGTTCGCCAGGGCGGGCCGAGTCGTGGTCAAGGTCCCGGTGAAACCGCTGACGTACCGTCCGGGTAGCTGATCGGCGATGGCGACGAGGAGAGGCACGCACGTGGTGACAGGGGCGAGGCGGCGGCTGGGCGCGCTGCTGGCGGTGCTGGTGGCGGCGCTCGGGCTGGTGCTCGGCGGGGCGACGGCGGCGTCCGCGCACGCCACCCTGGAGGGCACCGATCCCGCCCGGGGCTCGGTGGTGGCCACCGCGCCCGGCACGGTGACCCTGACCTTCAGCGAGGGCGTCTCGCTGGCCGCCGACTCGGTGCGGGTGCTCGACCCGCAGGGCAAGGCGGTCGACGACGGCAAGCCCGAGCACGTCGACGGCAGGTCCGCCACCGCCCGGGTGGCGCTGCGCTCCGGCCTGGGCAACGGCACCTACACGGTGGCCTGGCGGGCCGTCTCGGAGGACTCCCACCCCGTCGGCGGCGCGTTCACCTTCTCCATCGGCGCGCCCTCCGACACCTCGGTGAACGCCGCCGCCGTGCAGGGCGCCGAGGCGCAGGGCGCGGTCGCCTTCGCCTACGGCACCGCCCGCACCGTCGCCTACGTGGCGTTCGCGCTGCTGGCCGGCGCCGCCGCGTTCGTGCTCGTGGTGTGGCCCGGAGGGACGGCCGTGCGCGGCGTGCAGCGGCTGCTGATGACCGGCTGGGTCGCGCTGCTGCTGTCCACCGTCGCCGTGCTGCTGCTGCGCGGCCCGTACGAGCGCGGCACCGGCCTCGGGCAGTCCTTCGACCTGTCGCTGGTGCGCGCCACCCTGGACGAGCGGATCGGCACCGCGCTGGCCGCCCGGCTGCTGCTGCTCGCCGCCGCCGGCGTCTTCCTGTCGCTGCTGGTCGGCCAGTTGGGCACGCCGCAGCCGAAGCCCGCCGCCCCGGAGCCCGCGGACGACCCGGAGGACGAGGAGGAGGCGGAGCTGCGCCGGCTGGAGCGGGCCGCCGCCGAGGCCCCGCAGCGCGACGCCCGGCTCGGCCTCGGCCTGGCCGGGCTGGCCCTCGCCCTGGCGCTGACCGCGACCTGGGTCGGCGCCGACCACTCCGCGGTCGGCATCCAGGTCGCCCTCGCGCTGCCGCTGGCCGCCGTGCACCTGCTGGCGATGGCCGGCTGGCTCGGCGGCCTGGCCGTGCTGGTCGTCGGCCTGCGCCACGGCCTGCCCGCGGCCGCCGTCGACCGCTTCTCCAAGCTCGCCCTGTGGCTGGTCTCGGCCCTCGTGGCGACCGGCGTCTACCAGTCCTGGCGCGGCCTCGGCTCGTGGAGCGCGCTGGTCGACACCTCGTACGGGCGGCTGCTGCTGATCAAGGTCGGCTGCGTGGCGGCGATGCTCGGCGTCGCCTGGATCTCCCGCGCCTGGACGGCCCGGCTGCGCACCGCCGACGAGAGCGCCGGGGCGCCGCAGGAGGCCCGGGCCGACGAGAGCGCCGCGGTGGGCGCGGGCGAGAGCGCCGCCGCCGAGAGCGGTGCAGCCGGGGGCGGTGCGGCCGAGAGCGGTGCGGCCGGGGGCGGCGACCCGGCGCGGGCCGCGCAGTTGGCCCGGCAGCGGGCGCTGCGGGACCGGGCCCGGGGCGAGCGCGGCGCGGCGGGCTCCCCCGCCCGGGCCGGGCTGCGCCGCAGCGTGGTGGTGGAGACCTCGGTGGCCGTCCTGGTCCTGGTGGTCACCACCATGCTGACCAACTCCCCGCCCGGACGCGTCGCCCAGGCCGTCGCCGCCGCGCCCGCCGCCCCCACTGCCGGGGCCTCGGCGGCGCCCGGCCGGACCGAGGAGCTGAAGCTCCCCTACGACACCGGCGGCCGCACCCCCAACGCCAAGGGCACCGCGACCGTCACCGTCGAACCGGTCGCCACCGGCCCGAACCAGGTCACCCTGAAGCTCGCCGACTCCACCGGACAGCCCGCCGAAGTCCCGGAGCTGGAACTCGCGTTCACCCTCCCCGACCGCGACCTCGGCCCGCTCCCCGTCACCCTGCAGCCGCAGGGCACCGGCAGCTGGACCGGCACCGCGCAGCTCCCGCTGAACGGCATGTGGGTGGTGTCGGTGACCGTCCGCTCCTCCGACATCGACCAGGTGACGGCCACCCGGCAGCTGAAGGTCGGCCCGTGAGCACCGTCGAGCGGACGCCGGTCGAAGCGTCGTCGCCGCCGCCGCGGCCGTCCCGGCGGGCGGTGCTCGGCGGGGCCGGGGCCGGGCTGGTGGCGGGCGCGGCCGGCGGGGCCTGGGGCGGACGCGCCTCGGCGCACGCCCCGGCCGAGGGGGTGACGCTCGGCGGGGCCCGGGTGCCGTTCCACGGCCCCCGGCAGGCCGGGATCGTCGAACCGGCCCAGGCCCGGGTCGAGTGGGCGGCGTTCGACCTGCTGTCCAGCACCCGCCGGGACGGACTGGCCGCGCTGCTGCGCACCTGGTCCGCGGCGGCCGCCCGGATGGCGGCCGGCGAGCCGGCCGCGGAGGGCGAGAACCAGATCGCGCTGGACGCCGGACCCAGCTCGCTGACCGTCACCTTCGGCTTCGGCGCGACCCTGTTCGACAAGGCCGGCCTGGCCGACCGCCGCCCCGAGGCGCTGGCCGCGCTGCCCGCCTTCCCCGGCGACGCGCTGGACCCGGCCCGCTCCGGCGGCGACCTGTGGGTGCAGATCGGCGCGGACGACGCCCTGGTCGCGGTGCACGCGCTGCGGGTGCTGGTCCGGCTGGCCACCGGGCTGGCGGCGCCGCGCTGGCTGATGTCCGGCTTCGCCCGGACGCCCGGCGCGACGCCGCACCCGATGACCGGCCGCAACCTGATGGGCCAGGTCGACGGCACCAACAACCCGCGCCCGCAGGACCCCGGCTTCGACGCCGCCGTGTTCGCCGCCGGCCCCGACTGGATGGCCGGCGGCAGCTACGCGGTGCTGCGCCGGATCCGGATGCTGCTGGAGGGCTGGGACACCCTGCCGCTGGACAAGCAGGAACGGATCATCGGCCGCCGCAAGAGCGACGGCGCCCCGCTGTCCGGCGGGCCCGACGCGGTCGAGCGCACCCCCGTCGACCTGGCCGCCACCGACCCGGACGGCGTCCTGCGGATCGCCCCCGACGCGCACGTCCGGGTCGCCGCGGCGGCCTCCAACGGCGGGGCGGCGATGCTGCGCCGCGGCTTCTCCTTCCACGACGGCCTGCTGCCCGACGGCTCCCCCGACGCCGGGCTGCTGTTCGCCGCGTACCAGGCCGACCCGGCGCACGGCTTCGTCCCGGTCCAGCAGCGGCTGGCGCGCGGCGACGGCCTGTCCCGCTACCTGCGGCACGAGGCGTCCGCGCTGTTCGCGGTGCCGCCGGGCGCGCCCGAGGGCGGGTACGTGGGGCAGCCGCTGCTGGAGGGCTGAGCCCGGACAGGGGTCCGGGCCGCTGCCCGGAGTGCGGAACGGGGCCGGGCCGGGCCGCGGAAGTGGCTAGGGTGAAGGCGGATCGGCCTTCGGGCCATGCACACTCGCTGTTCGTTCGGAGGCGGTCATGTCGGCGACCCGTTACACCTACCTCGGGCCCGCGGGCACCTTCACGGAGGCGGCGCTGCGCACCCTGCCGGAGGCCGGGACCCGGGAGCTGACGCCGGTGGCGTCGGTGTCGGCGGCGCTGGACGCGGTGCGGGCGGGCGAGGCCGCGGGCGCGATGGTGGCGATCGAGAACTCGGTGGACGGCGCGGTGACCACCACCAGCGACGAGCTGATCAACGGCAGCCCGCTGATGATCTACCGCGAGGTGCTGCTGCCGATCTCGTTCGCGGTGCTGGTGCGGCCCGGCACCTCGCTGCCGGACGTGAAGACGGTCAGCGGCCACCCGGTGGCCCAGCCGCAGGTGCGGCACTGGCTGGCCGCGAACCTGCCGGACGCGCAGTGGGAGTCCGCGGCGTCCAACGCGGAGGCGGCCCGGCTTGTCCAGGAGGGCCGCTACGACGCGGCGGTGGCAGGGGCGTTCGCGGCCGAACTGTACGGGCTGGAGGTGCTGTCGGACGAGATCCACGACGTGGCGTCGCCGACCACCCGGTTCGTGCTGGCGGGCCGTCCCGGGCGGGTGTCCTCGGCGACCGGCTGGGACAAGACCTCGATGGTGGTGTGGCTGCCGGAGGACCACCCGGGCGCGCTGCTGGAGCTGCTGCAGGAGTTCGCGGTGCGCGGGATCAACCTGATGCGGATCGAGTCCCGGCCGACCGGCGAGGGCATGGGCAACTACTGCTTCCTGATCGACTGCGAGGGGCACCTGAGCGAGCGGCGGGTCAGCGAGGCGCTGATGGGCCTGAAGCGGATCTGCCCGCAGGTGCGCTTCCTCGGCTCCTACCCGCGGGCCGACCAGGGCACCTCGGCGCCGCTGCGGGCCGGTACCTCGGACCTGGATTTCGCCAACGCCGCGGACTGGCTCTCGCGCTGCCTGGACGGGCGCGGGGAACTCTGAGCGCGCCGCCCGGACGGGCGCGGGGAACTCTGGGCGCGCCCCCGGGCGCGCGGGGGGCTCCGGGCGCGCGGGGGTGATTCCGGCCGGAACGGGACCGTACGCGGTCCCGTTCCGTTCATTTCCGTCCCTCCCGCCCGTCACCTGCCCGGCCGAACCCCGTTCACCTGCGGTGCGGTCGGCCGGCCCGGGTGCCGCGGCGGGCGGGGCGGTTCATCCACAGGGCGGCGGGCGGCATCCACAGGGGCGGTTGTCCCCAGCTGACGGGCAGTTATCCACAGGGCCCGGTGCGAGTCGACAAAACGGTAAAGAAACCCCCAGTACCGGTCAGATCATCTACTAGGGGCGCGGAGTGGACTTATCGGACCAGAGTCGCCCTTGCGCCGACAAATCACCTGGGCGAGCGAGCGAATTCCCTCACTCGAGAAGCCGAATCGAGGTTTGAAACCTGGAATTCCCGGTTCGGACGCCTGCGGACCTTCGGTTCTCCCCTGTCCACAGGCTTGGCCGCGAACCTGTGGATAACCCGCCCCGGGCGGAGTTGTCCACCGGGGTTATCCACAGGCGGAGCCGGGTTATCCCCAGGCCCGGGCGGAGCTTCCCCAGCCCCCTTCCCCACCGGCTCGGGACAGAATTCCACATTCCGCCCCAGAAGGCAGCACAACGCCACGAACCGCCCGGCGGCCGGAACCCGCCCCCCGACCGGACCGGGCGGCGTCCCGGGGCGCCGCCCGGCCACCGGTAGGCTGGAGCCCGTGATCGACCTCCGCCTGCTCCGTGAAGACCCCGAGCGAGTGCGCACCTCGCAGCGCTCCCGTGGTGAGGACGTCGACCTGGTCGACGCCCTGCTCTCCGCCGACGAACGCCGCCGCGCGTCCGGCACCCGCTTCGACGAGCTGCGCGCCGAGCAGAAGCAGCTGGGCAAGCAGGTGGCCGCCGCCAAGGGCGAGGAGAAGGCCGCCCTGCTGGCCCGCACCAAGGAGCTGGCCGCCGAGGTGAAGGCCGCCGACGCCGCGCAGGGCGAGGCGAAGGAGGAGGCCGAGCGGCTGCAGCGCGCGCTGGCCAACCTGCTCGACCCGGCGGCCCCCGTCGGCGGCGAGGAGGACTTCGTCACGCTGGAGGAGATCGGCACCCCGCGCGACTTCGCCGCCGAGGGCTTCGAGCCCCGCGACCACGTCGAACTCGGCCAGCTGCTCGGCGCGATCGACACCGAGCGCGGCGCCAAGGTGGCCGGTGCCCGCTCCTACTACCTGACCGGCCCCGGCGCGCTGCTGGAGCTCGCCCTGGTCAACATGGCGATGGCGCAGGCCTCCGCGGCCGGCTTCACCCCGATGATCACCCCGGCGCTGGTCCGCCCCGCCGCGATGGACGGCACCGGCTTCCTCGGCCAGGCCGCCGAGAACGTCTACTACCTCGCCGACGACGACCGCTACCTGGTCGGCACCAGCGAAGTCCCGCTCGCCGCCTACCACATGGACGAGATCCTGGACGCCGAGCGGCTCCCGCTGCGGTACGCCGGCTTCTCCTCCTGCTTCCGCCGCGAGGCCGGCACCTACGGCAAGGACACCCGCGGCATCATCCGGGTCCACCAGTTCGAGAAGGTGGAGATGTTCGTCTTCACCACCCCCGAGGACGCCGAGGCCGAGCACCGCCGCCTGCTCCAGTGGGAGAAGGACTTCCTGAACGCGCTGGAGCTGCCCTACCGGGTGATCGACGTCGCCTCCGGCGACCTCGGCGCCTCCGCCGCCCGCAAGTTCGACATCGAGGCGTGGGTCCCGACCCAGGGCAAGTACCGCGAGGTCACCTCCACCTCCAACACCACCGAGTACCAGGCCCGCCGGCTCTCCATCCGGATGCGCGACGCCGACGGCGTCCGCCCGCTCGCCACCCTCAACGGCACCCTGGTCGCCGTCCCCCGGGTGATCGTCGCGCTGCTGGAGAACCACCAGCAGGCCGACGGCTCGGTGGTCCTGCCCCCGGCCCTGCGGCCGTTCCTCGGCGGGAAGGCCGTGCTGGAGCCCGTCGCCGCCCGGTAACACCCCTTCGTCCAGGAGCACTCCGCGCCATGAGCACCGCCCCCCTGCCCTACCGGCTGGTCGCCACCGACCTCGACGGGACGCTGCTCACCAGCGCCGAGATCGTCTCCGCCCGGACCCGCGAAGCCCTGGGCGCGGTCACCGCGCTCGGGGCCAAGCACATCATCGTCACCGGCCGCTCGGCCGGCTGGACCAGGCCGGTGCTCGACGAGATCGGGTACACCGGGATAGCGGTCTGCGGGCAGGGCGCCCAGGTCTACGACGCGGGCGCGCACAAGCTGCTCACCTCCGTCACCCTGGACCGGCAGCTGGCCGCGGTCGCCCTCGCCAAGATCGAGGCCGAGGTCGGCCCGCTCGCCGTCGCCGCCAACCAGGACGGCCTGGACGGCGAGGTGCTCGCCGGGCCCGGCTACAAGCTGCGGATCGGCACCGAACTGCCGCTCCGCCAGGTCGCCCCCGACCAGCTGCTCGCCACCCCCGTCAGCAAGCTGTACATCCAGCACCCCGAGCTGACGGACGACCAACTCGCGGACGCCGCCTGGTCGGTGGCCGGTCAGCTGGTCGGCATCACGATGGCCGGCGCGGGCATCGTCGAACTCCTCCCGCTCGGCCTGACCAAGGCCACCGGCCTCTCGCTGGCCGCCCGCCGGCTGGGTGTCACCGCCGCCGAGACGATCGCCTTCGGCGACATGCCCAACGACGTCCCGATGTTCCGCTGGGCCGGGTACGGCGTGGCGATGGGCAACGCGCACGAGCAGCTGCGGGCGGTGGCCGACGAGGTGACGGTCGGCAACGACGAGGACGGCGTGGCCGTGGTGCTGGACCGGGTGTTCGGGCTGGGCTGAAGCCCGATCATCCCGTGCCGGGCGCTGGAACGGTGCCGGGCGGGTCGTGACGCGGCGCGGGGCGGGCCGTGGCGCGGTGCGGGGGCCGGGCGGGTGCCCGGCCCCCTCCGGGCTTCCCGGCGGGGCGCTGACGGGCCGTTGACGGCCCGTCAGGAGCCCTGCGGTCAGCCGTAGGTGAGGTTGGAGCAGGCGTCGTCGTCCGCGGAGCGGGCGTCCTCGGCGACCTTGGAGGCGACCGGGCCCGGGTCGGTGGTGGCGGCGGTGCCGGCCGCCGGGGCGGTGGTGGCGGCGGTGCCGGCCGCCGGGGCGGTGGCCGCGTAGTCCTTGCCGAGGATCAGCGTGACGCCCGCGCCGCCGCCCGCCTCGACGGTCGAGCCGGGGAACAGCGCGGCCACCGCCTCGGCGTGCGCCTTCTGCCCGGCCGAGCCGTACTGCACCACCGTGGTGGCGTGGTTCTGGCTGGACGCGTTGCCGGTCGAGGTGACGGTGTAGTTGGCGGCCTTCAGGGTCGCGGCGGCCTTGGTGCCGAGCCCGCCGGTGGTGGTGCCGTTGTAGACGGCGACCTTCACGCCGGTGCCGTCCGCGGGCGGCGCCGGGGTCGCGGTGGGCGCGGCCGGGTCGGGGCTCGGGGCGGCGGTGCCCGCGCTGGCGTCCTGCCCGTCCAGGGTGCGGTCGGCCTTCAGCGAGGCCCACAGCTGGTCGACCTCGGGGTGGTTCAGGCCGATCCGCTCGCCCTGGTAGTGCCAGGGGGTGGTGAGGAACTTGATGTCGTGCAGGTCGATGTTCTTGAGCGTCATCGCCAGGTCGGTCAGCTTCTGCACGCTGTCCAGGTCCTCGTCCACCGTCAGCGACTTGGTGGCGGCGTCGGCCAGCGGGAACAGGCTGGTCGGGCTCATCCCGTTCGACTTGACCTGCTTGATCAGCGACGACAGGAACGCCTGCTGGCGCTGCATCCGGCCGACGTCGGAGCCGTCGCCGATGCCGTGGCGCAGCCGGACGTAGTCCAGCGCGGCCTGGCCCTCGACCTTCTGGACGCCCTTCGGGTACAGCAGCTTGCCCTTGCGCGGCAGGTTGGGGTTGATGTCGCGCTCGTAGATGTCGTTGGGGAGGCAGACCTCGACGCCGCCGACCGCCTTGGTCATCGCGGCGAAGCCCTCGAAGTTCACCACGATGGTGTGGTCGACCCGCAGGTCGGTGAGCTTCTCCACGGTGTTCTGGGTGCAGGCCGGGTTGCCGTCCTTGAAGTTGCCCACCGAGAAGGCGCTGTTGAACATGACGTTGGGCTGGTCCTTGGTCCAACTCTTGTTCGGCAGCATGCACTTGGGGACGTTGACCAGCGCGTCGCGGGGGAACGAGACGCCCACGGCGTGCTTGTGGTCCGCGTAGACGTGCAACAGGATCGTGGTGTCGGAGCGGGCGCCGCCCTCGTCGCCGCCGCCGAGGTCCTTGTTCGCGCCGTCGCGCGAGTCCGAGCCGATCAGCAGGATGTTCATCGGCTTGTTGCCGTTGGCGTCGGCCTGCGCCTCCGGCGGGCGGCTCTCGCTGACGCCCGCGCTGTCCCAGGAGGAGAGGTTGGCGTTCAGCCGCCAGTAGAGGAAACCGCCGGTGCCGACCACGGCGAGGCTGGTGCCGACCAGGCTCCAGACGACTATCCGCCTGGTCCGGCGGGGTTTGCGGCGGCCCGCCGCGGCGGCCGCCCGTCCGCCGCCCTGCGCGGCCCGGCGGGCCTCGGCCCGGCCGCCGCCCGCTGCGGGGGCGCCCGCGGCACTGCCGCGCGCCTGGGCGTCGGTGCGGCCCCGGGCCGGGGTCCGGGCGGGCGTTCTGGCCGGCGTTCGGGCGGGGGTGTCGTGGTCGGCGGAGCGGTGGCGCGGGATGTGCGGCGCGGGTACGTCGTCGCGCTGGGGGGCGTCCTGCCGGTACCCGTCGCCCTGCGGCGGGAGGCTCTCCCACCACCCGGGGTCCTCGCCCGACGACCCCGCCCTCTGGCCTGCCATACCTGCACCCTTCACCGGAGGCTGCCGTCGGGCGCCTCTGCCACCGCTCCGTCCGCCCCGGATCGGCGCGGCGGACGGATGAAGCCGGAGAGCGGAGCATACAAAGGGACCATTTCCGGGTCACCGCCCGGGGCACCACTCCGAGCAGTGGAACGCCCGTACGCGGACCGTCGGTTCCCGCGGCCGGGTGTGAGCCGCACAACGCCGCCGGGAGCGGCGGAGCGGGGCCCGGGGGCGGGGTTCAGCGTTCGCGCAGGCGGGTGCCGGTGCGGGGGCGGAGTGCGGCGGCGGCGGCCGCGGCGAGGGCGGTGACGCCGAGCGCGGTGGCGAGGACCAGGGGCCAGGGCAGGACGACCGGGACGTGCTGCGGCCAGAGTTGGCTGCCCGCAACCAGCCAGCCGCCGAGGGTGCCGATCAGCATCGCCAGGCCGACGATGACGGCCGCCTGCACCGCCAGCACCCTGCGCTGGACGCCGCCGGAGAACCCGATGACGCGCAGCAGTAGCAGGCGCGGGCGGAGCTCCTGGGCGGCGCCGCCCACGGCGGTCATCGCGGACAGCAGGGCGACGGCCGCGCCGATCGTGAGCATCACCGACCAGCGGGCGGGCAGCGGCGGTCGGTAGCCCCGTTCGACGTGCAGGTCGGAGGTGGGGACGCCGAGCGGTTCGAGGGCGCGGCCGATCCGTTGCTCCAGGTCCGCGGGCGGCGTGGCGGGCAGGGTGGCGCGGTAGCCGTCGGTGAAGACCTCGAAGCCCTTCGCCCGGGCGGCGGCACCGGTCGTCACGGCCACCGCCTGGCTCTGCGTGGTCAGGTCGACGGGGTCGGACCGCACGGTGTCGACGGGCGTCCCCGGCCCGGGGTTATCGGGCCGGGACCGGCCGTGGAGCGTCGCGCCGGTGAACCCGTCCGGGAAGTCGGGGTCCAGGACCAGGACCCGCTGCCCGGTGAGGGCCGCCCATTCGCGCGGGGTCGGTGCCCGGCCGGTGAGGTCGCGGAACTGGGCCTCGGTGTCCACGACCGCGACGGTGCCGGGTCGGAGCGGGCCCGCCCGGAGCACGGCCTTGGGCACCGAGAGGCGGTTGCCCTCCGCCCTGGGGCCGGCGCCCTTCGGCACGACGCTCTGCACGGCCTCCACCGGCACCGTGTCGCCGACCACGCCGCGGAAGGCCGCCAGGACGGCCGCCGAGGGCTCGGTGTAGCGCAACGGGACCTCGACCTGGTCGAGGTGGCGCGAGCCGACGTAGCTCGTACGGTCCCTCTCGGTCTGCGAGGCGACGAAGGTGGCCGCGCCGACCGCTAGGACCACGGCCAGCGCGCTGGAGGCGATCGCGGCGACCGGTCGGCGGCGCTCGCGGTCCAGGTCGCGCAGGGCGAAGCGGCCGGCCAGCGGGAGCCGGGCCGCGCACCGGGCCAGCAGGTGCAGGGCGTCGGGCAGTGCCGCGAGGGCGGCCGCCACCAGCAGCACCGACCCGACCGCTCCGACCACGCCGGCGTCCTGGGTCGCGGCGAACAGCAGGGCGAGCCCTCCGAGGGCGCCGGTGACGGCCACCACCGTGCGGCGGCGCGACCGGCCCGCCGACCGGCCTGCCGGGCGGGGCGCCCGGGTGAGGCGCTCGCGCACCGAGGACGTCCGGGCCGCCCGGGTGGGCAGCCAGATCCCGGCGACGCCGCTGGCGACCGCGCCGAGCGCAAGGAGCCCCAGCGCGGTGAACGGCAGCGAGAAGGTGCCCAGGTCGCGCTGGACCGCCTGCCGGACCAGCGGGCGGGCCGCCTGCCCCAGCAGGACGCCGCCGACCAGGCCCGCGGCGGTGCCGGCCGTCACGGCCGCGGCCCCGCCCGTCCGGGCCAGCCGCACCAGCCGGTCCCCGCTGAAGCCGACGGCGGACAGCATGCCCAGTTGGCGGTTCAGGCGGCGCATCCGGAGGCTGAACGCCGCCGCCGCGCTGAACAGCACGATCGCCGCCCCCGGCACCGCCAGCAGCCCCGGCTGGGCGTCCAGCAGGGTGCGGGCGGAGGACAGCGAGGCGCGGGTGACCACCTGCCAGCGGCGGCCGCGGGCCGCGTTCGCCAGCTCCGTCCCGGTCGCCGGGTCGGTCTTCACCAGCCAGGTCGTGGCCAGGCCGAGCAGCGCTCCGTGGCCGTGGTCGTCCCACCGGGCGAACAGGCCCGGGCCGCCCGCCGCGAACCGCGCCCGGTAGGCGGTCGGGTCCTCCACGGTGCCGACGATCCGGGCGTCCTTCGCCGACGCCGGGGCCCACGGGAAGACGACGGTGTCGCCGGGCCCCAGGTGGTTCTCCTCGGCGAGCGTCCGGGAGAGGACGATCTCGTCGGCGGCGGCCGGCAACCGCCCGGTCAGGGTGCGCAGCAGGCCGGACGCCAGCGGGCTCGACCAGTCGGTCTCGCGGTAGCCGACCTGCTGGGTCGTCCCGGAGAGCACCAGCGGGAACGCGGGCGAGGACCGGCCCTGGAGCACCTGGCCGGCCCCGGCCGGGGCGGCTGGCAGGACCGCCGGGCCGGACTGCCCGCCGCCCGGCGCCGTCACCGACAGGTCGGCGCCGCCGAGCTGCGACCGGACCTTCTGCTCGCCGGTCAGGTTCAGCATGCCGATGACCTGCAGGGACGCCGCCGACAGCAGCACCGGGACGGCGAACAGCGCCACCAGGGTGAAGCGCCGCCAGCCGCGGCCGATGACCAGGCGCCAGGCCAGCCAGAGGGTCGTCTCGCGCGGTGCCCTCACGCGGAGCTCCCGGTGGTGGCGGAGTTCCCGGTGGTTGCGGAGCTCCCTGTGGTGGCGGTGATCCCGTCGATCCGGCCGTCCCGCATCCGGACGACCCGGTCCGCGTACTGGGCGTTGGCCGGGTTGTGGGTGGAGACGACGACCGTCACCCCGGAGTCGCACAGCTCGCGCAGGGTCCGCATCACCTGGGCGCCGGTGGCCGAGTCGAGCGCGCCGGTCGGCTCGTCGGCGAGCAGCAGGCGGCGCTCGCCGACCACCGCGCGGGCGATCGCGGCACGCTGCTGCTGGCCGCCGGACACCTCGTCGGGGAAGCGCGGGCCGAGCTCCGCCAGGCCGACCCGGGCGAGTGCCTCGTCGGCCCGGCGGCGGGCCTCGGCCCGGGGCACGCCCGCGCCCTCCAGCGGCAGGGCGACGTTCTCCTGCAGGGTGAGCTCGGGCAACAGGTTCAGTTCCTGGAACACGAAGCCGATGGAGGTCATCCGCAGCCCGGCCAGCCTGGCCTCGGACAGTCCGGCGAGATCCGTCCCCAATACCTCCAGTCGGCCCGCCGACAACCGGTCCAGCCCGCCGATCAGATTGAGCAGCGTGGTTTTCCCCGAACCGCTCGCGCCCATCAGGACGACGAATTCGCCGTCGGCGATCTTCAGATCGATTCCGTTGACTGCGTGGACTTCCCCGCCGTTCGAACCGTATGTCCGGCGAGCGCCCGAAATTCTGATCCCTGCCATGTGACCCTCTGTCCCCCACGTATGGAGCGGGCCGCCCCGCCGGGGCGGCCCGCCGAAAGGCCGACCGAGGTCAGCAGGCCCCCGCGTCGGTGTAGACCTGGATGCTGCTCGCCTCGTCATTGTCGTACCAGCCGACGTACGAGTTGCGCGAGGAGCTGTTCATGCACTCGCTGCCACCGGTGGCGTTCGCCCCCCAGAACCACCTGGCGTCGTGCGGGCCGTTGTTGATCCAGGAGGACATCCGGTCGTTGAAGCCGGCCACCGACAGGTTCCAGGTGGCGACCTGCTGGTCCCAGTACGCGTCGCGCGCGAACATGAAACCGGTGTAGTTCTCGTTGTCGAAGAGGCAGACGTCCGTGCTCGCGCAGTCCCCGGAGGCGGCGAGCGCGTCCGGGGCGTTCACCAGCGGAATTCCCGCTCCGAAAGCCGCGGTCAGCAGCAGGGCAACCGTGCGGTGTCGAACCGATTTCATCTCTACCCCCATTGAACCGTTTCGCACCGGCACCGTGCCGGCGCCGACAAGGAGACTAGCCCACCGAGCGCCAGGGCACAGCGGAATCCGAATTCCGGGAGAGATCGAAGAATATTCGATTCTCGATTCTCGGAAATCGCTGGCATTACCTCCCCATGGCCCGATAAATCGTGAAGAAGCACCCCAAGCCCCGGCGGGCCGGTCAGTTGTAGGATGACCGGGCAAGAGGTTGTAGGATGACTGGTGTCGGTCGGTCGGCCGATCGGTGAGTGCGGAGAGGAGTCCGGGCGTGGAGGGGTTGCAGGCGGCGGGGCGGCGGTCGTTGGTGGATGCCGCGATCGAGCAGCTGCGGGAGCAACTGGCGTCCGGGGTCTGGCCGGTGGGGGCGCGGATTCCGACCGAGCACGAGTTGGCGGAGCGGTTGCAGGTGGGGCGCAACACGGTGCGGGAGGCGATCCGGGTGCTGGTGCACGCGGGGATGCTGGTGTCGCGGCAGGGGGAGGGGACGTTCGTCCGGTCGACGAGCGATCCGGCGGCGGTGCTGCGCGGGGTGCAGCGGTCGGGGGTGCGGGACGTGCTGGAGGTGCGGGCCGCGCTGGAGACCGAGGCGGCCCGGCTGGCCGCCGAGCGGCACACCGCGGAGGACCTGGCCCGGATGCGGGCGGCGCTGGAGCGGGAGGCCGCAGTGATGGCGGCGCACCCGGAGCGGACCGGCCGGGAGGCCACCGTCGAGCACGACCTGGAGTTCCACACGGCCGTGGTGGAGGCGGCGCACAATCCGGCGCTGACCGAGGTGTACCGGTACTTCGGGGCCTCGGTGCGGGAGTCGATGCGCACCGCGTTCGGCGACCACGAGATGCCGGAGGTGGTGATCGCCACCCACGCGGCGCTGGTCGACGCGATCGAGAGCCGGGACCCGGAGCGGGCCGAGGCGGCCTGTCGGGCGCTGCTGGCGGAGCCGACGGCGGCGGTGGAGCAGTTGCTCGCCGAGATCGCCGCGCGGAAGTAACGCCCGGTCGGTCCGGCGATGCGGTGTCACCGGCGCGATGCATTGCCGCGTACGTGATGTGCTATCGCGGACGTGATGCGCCGTCGCGAACGTGATGCGTTGACGCTTTTGTGATGGGCCGTCAGTTCCGTTACACCCTTTCACTTTTCTTTCACCCCCGTACAGAGAGTCAGCCCCGCCATGTCGGTCACCCGTGCCGTGCAGCCCGCCCTCGAACCGAAGGTCGGCCGCCGAACCGCCGCCACCAAGTACGCCCACCCCGTCCTGCTGCTGGTCGGGATCGTGCTGGTGGCCCTGAACATGCGGGCCTGCCTGGCGGCGGTGTCGCCGATGGTCGTGGAGATCCAGCGGACCTTCGGCCTGTCGGCCACCGCGAGCGGGCTGATCACCACCGTGCCGGTGCTGTTCCAGGGGGTGGGCGCGCCGCTCACGCCGCGGCTGACCCGGCGGTTCGGGACCGAGCGGGTGGTGCTGGGTGCGGTGCTGGCGCTGGGGGCGGGGGTGCTGCTGCGGGTGCTGCCGTCGGTGACGGCGCTGTACGCGGGCTGCGTGGTGATCGGGGTGGCGATCGCGGTGCTGAACGTGTCGATGCCGGGCCTGGTGAAGCGCGAGTTCCCGCAGAAGGCGGCGGCGATGACCGGCGTCTACTCGACCACCATGCTGGTCGGCGCGACCATGGCGGCCGCCCTGTCGGTGCCGCTGGAGCACGCGCTGGGCGGCGGCTGGCAGGCCTCGCTGGGCGCCTGGTCGGTGCTGGCGCTGGTCGCCGCGGTGGCCTGGCTGCCGCAGGTGCTGAAGGCCCGTCAGGAGCGGACGGTGGCGGTGGCGGTGAAGGTGCCGACGCAGGCGGCCCCGGCGGCGCTGTCGAAGGAGGCCGGCACCAGCCCGTGGAAGTCCGGACTGGCCTGGCAGATCAGCGTGTTCATGGGCATCTCCTCGCTGCTGGTGTACACCCTGGTGGCGTGGATGCCGACCATCCTGGCCGACCACGGGATGCCGCGCGGCGAGGCGGGCCTGGTGTTCGCGTTCAGCAACCTGGTGCAGGTGGCCGGCGCGTTCCTGGTGCCGCTGCTCGCGGGCCGGATGACCCGGCAGCGCGGTCTGGCGCTGGTGATGGCCGCGCTGAACGGTGCGGGCGTGCTGTGGCTGCTGCTGGCGCCGGTGTCGGGGGCGTGGTTCTCGGCGACGGTGCTGGGCCTGGCGCAGGGCGGCTCGCTGGGCCTGGGCCTGGCGTTCATCGTGCTGCGCACCGACAGCGTGCTGGGCGCGGCCCGGCTGGGCGGGATGAGCCAGGCGGTGGGCTACCTGGTGGCGGCGGCCGGCCCGGTCGGCGCGGGTGCGCTGCACCAGCTGACCGGCGGCTGGGACGCGACGCTGCTGGTGCTGCTGGTGCTGGCCGCGGTCGCGGCGGTGGCCGGCTGGGGCGCGGGCCGCAACCGGACGGTGTAGCGGGCGGGCACGCGAAGGGGCGGGAGAGGTTCGGTGACCTCTCCCGCCCCTTCGCGTGCCCGGGGCCCGTGACCCGGAACCCGTGACCCAGAGCTCGAAGCCCAGAGCCCGCAGCCCGCGGTTACTCCTCGCTGCCGAGGGTGAGCCCGGCCAGCTTGACCGAGGCGAAGGCGGTGGCGCCCGCCGCGACGATGATCAGCAGCCAGACCGCGGTGGCCAGGCCGACGGGGGCGATGACGGTGCCGTCGGCGGCGACCGCCTTGGTCAGGGCCAGGCCCCACTGCTGGACGGAGAGGGTGCGGGCGCCCTCGACGTAGTTGCCGATCAGGCTCTCCCAGATCAGCGCGTAGGCGAGGCCGGCGATCACCGCGTGCCGGGTGAGCACGCCCAGCAGCAGGAACAGCGCGCTGTACGCGGCGCCCGCGGCAAGCGCGCCGACGCCGTAGCCGAGCGCCATGCCGTCCCCGCTGCCGTACAGGATCAGGCCGGCCACGTAGGTGGGGACGGCGGCGAGCAGCCAGGTGCTGGCGACGGCGACGGCCAGCTTGGTGGTGACGATCTTCCAGCGGGGCAGCGGCTTGGCGAGCAGGTAGACGATCGAGCCGTCCTCGATCTCGGTGGCGATCACGCCGGTGCCGACGATCAGTCCGGTGATCGGCACCAGGGTGCCCAGGGCGAGGCTGCCCAGCACGTTGTGCGCGAGGTCCAGCTTGTCCAGGGTGCTGTTGGCGGCGATCACGGCCAGGACCAGCAGCAGGACCGGGACGGCCAGCAGGATCAGGACCCGGCGGCGGCCGAACAGGCCGCGCGCGGTGAGCCGGGCGACGGTGGTGTTCATCGGTGGGCCCTTCAGGACGAGACCAGGTACGAGAAAACGCTTTCCAGCGACTCGTCGGCCGGGGAGACGGTGTACAGGCGGATGCCGGCCTGCCGGGCGACCTTGGGCAGCAGGGTGGTGAAGCCCTGGAAGTCGATCGCCTGGATGCGCAGGGCCTTCTCGGCGGCGTCGAGTTCGATGCCCGCGGTGGAGCCGTCCGCGATCAGCGCGGAGGCGAGCTGCCGGTCGTCGCTGGAGCGCACCAGGTAGCGGTGCGGGCGGTCGGTCATCAGGCGCCGGATCTCCCGGAAGTCGCCGGACGCGGCGTGCCGGCCGGCCACCACCACCTCGATGTGCCGGGCGAGCTGCTCGACCTCCTCGAGGATGTGCGAGGAGAACAGCACGGTGCGCCCGTCGGCGCCGAACCGGCGCAGCAGTTCCATCAGGTGCAGGCGCTGGCGCGGGTCCATGCCGTTGAACGGTTCGTCGAGCAGCAGCACCGAGGGGTCGTGGACCAGCGCGGAGGCCATCTTGACGCGCTGCTTCATGCCCTTGGAGTAGGTGCCGGTCTGCCGCTCCTGGGCGTACTCCATCTCGACCAGGGCGAGCGCCCGTTCGGCGGCGGCGCCGGCGTCGGCCAGGCCGTGCAGTTCGGCGTTGGCGAGGACGAACTCCCAGCCGGTCAGGTAGTCGTACATCGACTCCTTCTCCGGGACCAGGCCGATCTCCCGGTAGACCTCCTGGTTGCGCCAGATCGGGGCGCCGTCGAGGGCGACGGTGCCGGAGGAGGGCGCGAGGAAGCCGCTCATCATGTGGATGAGGGTGGACTTCCCGGCGCCGTTGGGGCCGAGCAGGCCGGTGATGCCGGGGCCGATGGTCATGGTGACGTCGTTGACGGCGACCACGTTGCCGAACCAGCGGGAGACCTTGTCGATGGTGATGACGGCCATGGCTGCCTCTCAGACGTTCCGGTAGCGGCGCAGCATCAGCGCGTAGCCGCCGGCCGTGAGTGCGACGAGCACGGCCGCGAACACCGCCGCGCCGGCCCCGCCGGGGGCGTGCAGGTTGACGGCGCCGTTGTCGCCCAGGCCGAACAGCTGGTTGACCAGGGTCTCCACCAGCGAGGACGGGGAGATCACGAACGCCCAGGAGGCGGAGTCCTGCCGGACCGGGTCGAAGCCGCCGTTCAGCGCGTAGACGATCGAGGCCAGCACCTGGGTGATCATCAGGGTGCCCATGATCGCGGCGACGCCGAACCCGCGGCGCGGGGTGGCGGCGGCGATCAGCAGGCCGAGCGAGGCGTACAGCAGCGCGTACAGGACGGCGGCGAACAGGCCGTACAGCAGGTGCACCAGGTTGTCGCCGAACGGGAACTTCGCCAGCAGCGCGCCGATGAACAGCAGCAGCAGCGGGGCGGCCAGCACGATCATCAGCGCGCTGAACATCGCGGCGAACTTGGCCGCCACGTAGTCGCCGCGGGTGGCCGGACGGGAGAAGTACAGCGGGACGACGTGGTGCCGCAGGTCCCGGGACATCAGCACGGGGGCCTGCGCGGCCAGGAAGATCTGCGGCAGGACGGAGAACGAGGCCAGGTAGCCGGCGTAGTCCATCGGCATCTTGTCCAGGTGCGCGAACAGCGCGATCGCCAGCATCGCCAGGGCCGGCGCGGCCATCCCGCCCAGCAGCAGGAACGGCAGCACCTTGGACTTGCCGGAGCGGCCCAGGCCGAACGCGGCCCGCAGGCTCTGCACGTACAGCGAGCGGGTGGCGTACCGGCGGCCCAACCGCGGCCCGGTGTACGGGCGGTAGCCGATGTCGTGGATGACGCCGCTGTGGGCGTCGGCGGGGGTGGTCATGCCTGCTCGCCTCCTGCGGCCGCGGCCTGGTACGCGGCGGCCCCGTGCTCCTGCCCGTGCCCGGGTCCGCCGTGCTCGCCGTGCTCGTCCTCGTCGGACCGGGTGCTGAAGATCTCGGCGACCCGGTGGCGGCGCTGCTCCAGCCGGATCAGGCCCAGGCCGAGGTCGTCCACGGTGTCGCGGACGGTGTCGTACGTCTCGTCGCCGGTGATCTCCACCAGCAGGATCCGGCTGCCGTCGGCGCGGACGGTCAGGCCGGCCGCGGTCAGCCGCTCGGTCAGCACCGCGTCGGCGTCGAAGGTGCGGTCCGACGGGTGGTCGGTGACCTCGACGGCGAGCAGCTGGGTGCTGCCGGTGAACGAGGCGGTGGAGGAGGAGCGCAGCAGCTTGCCGCCGTCGATCACCACCAGGTGGTCGCAGGTCCGCTCCAGCTCGCCCAGCAGGTGGGTGGTGACCAGCACCGAGATGCCGAAGTCGGAGTGGATCCGGCGGATCAGCCCGAGCATCTCGTCCCGGCCGACCGGGTCGAGGCCGTTGGTCGGCTCGTCCAGCAGCACCAACTGCGGGTCGTGGACCAGCGCCTGGGCCAGTTTCACGCGCTGCTTCATGCCGGTCGAGTAGCCGCCCATCGGGCGGTAGCGCTCCTCGTACAGGCCGACGTGGCGCAGGGTGTCGGCGGTGCGCTCTCGGGCCGCGGCGGCCGGCAGGCCGGACATCCGGGCCATGTGCACCACGAACTCGGTGGCGGACACGTCCGGCGGCAGGCAGTCGTGCTCCGGCATGTAGCCGACGCGTTCGCGGATCGCCGGACCCTGGGTGGCGATGTCCAGGCCGAGCACCTGTCCGGTGCCCTCGGTGGCCGGGGACAGCCCGAGGAGGATCTTGATGAGAGTGGACTTGCCCGCACCGTTCGCCCCGACCAGGCCGACCACGCCCGGCTCCACCTCCACGGTGAGCCGGTCGAGCGCGGTGACCCGGGGGAACCTCTTGGTGAGGCCGTCCGTCTTGATGACTGTGGACACGGTCATCAACGTAGCCGTGCACCACCACCTCGCGGAATGCGCTGGGGAGCCGGGCTTTCCTCCCCCCACGGGATGACCCCCCGGCCCCGCCCCCTAGGGGTAGCGGGGGACGGGCCGGGAGCCCGGGTGCCGACGGCGCGTCACCGCCGCGGCGGTGGACCGCCGTTGCGGCCGGTCGGGATCAGGCCAGCAGGCCGCTCTGCAGCGCGACCACCTGGCGGAAGGCCTGCAGCGGGACGCCCCGCGGATTGGTCAGCTGGACCACCGCCACCACGTCGCCGCTCTGCACCCAGCCGATCCGGCCGGTGGGCATCCCGCCGGCCTGCGCGTCGGAGAGCCGGACGTCCACCTGCCCGAAGGCGACCGGGTACTTCCCGTCGACGTCCAGGTGCCAGGACGCGATGTCCTTCGACGACGTCATCCGGAGCGCGCCGGCGAAGAAGTCGGCGGCCTCGTCGCCCGTCCCGAAGTGCAGCAGCCGCAACTCGGTGCGGGTGCCGTCGGCGGCCGTCCACCCCTGCGCCGCCGCGCCCCGGCAGGCGTCCGTGGTCAGCCGCAGGGTGTACGCGTCGTCCGCCGCCAGCATCGCGTCGCGGTCGCACGGCACCCAGCGGCCCGCCACCGGCGGCAGGCTCGGGACGGCGGCGGGGGACGCGGTGCCGCTGCCGGACGGGGACGCCGACGGTGACGGGGACGCCGTCGGGGACGGAGACGTGGACGCCGGCGGGGTGGCGGCCACCGCGCCCTTCGGGGGCGGCAGCAGCAGGCCCCGCAGGTCCGCCGCGTGGGTCCTGACCTTGTAGTCGGACGGGGCCGAGGCGCCGACCGGCAGCGGAGGGAGCGTCAGCTCCGGGAACGCGTACCGGCCGTCGTTCGGCGTGGCCAGGCCCGGGACGTCGGTGCGCTCCGGCAGGGTCACCAGGACGGCGGTCGCCGCCCCGGTCACCACCGTCAGCAGCACCGCCGCACCGACCTGCCACCGGCGGCGGCGGTCGGCCTTCGCCTGCACCGCCCAGGCGTCCGGGGCCGGAGCGTCCGGGGCCGAAGCGCCCGGAGCCGGAGCGCCCGGAGCCGGGACGGGCTGCGCGGGGACGGGCTGCGCGGGGGCCTCGGCGGTGGTCGGGGTCGGGGTGCCCGGCCGGGGCGGGGTGGTGTCGCTGCTCATGCGGAGACTCCCAGTCGGTCCAGTTGCCGGCGGAACAGGTCGACGACCTTGTTCTGGTCGATGGGCGCCACGCCCTCGACCCGCAGCTGCACCAGCAGGTCGCCCACCGCCGAGTAGCAGGTCACGTAGTCGAGTTGGTCGCCCGCCCGCAGCGCCGGCAGGACGCAGCGCGCGTCCGGGTGGCCCGGCACGTCCGGCCCGCGCCGGAACAGGTCGCTGTCGTCGACCAGCGCGCCGAACAGCGCGTTCTGCTCCGACACCGCCTGCTGGTCGAACCTGGTCAGCTTCAGCGCCGCCGTCAGCCGGTTGTCGAACCGGGTCAGGCTGCGCACCCCGACACCGGTGAAGTGCAGGGTGGAGAGCGCGTCCTTCAGCCGGGCCCGGTACTTCTCCGGGACCTCGGCCAGCATCTCCTCCTGCGCCCGGTCCAGGTCCGCGCCGACGAACTCGCCGTCGTTGCCGAGGCTCTTGTAGTCCGGCCCCAGCCGGTACCCGTCGGGCACCGGCAGCAGCAGGTCGCGCAGGCTGCCGACGTGGGTGCCGTCGGACTTGGCGCCCCACGGGGCGGACGTGCTCGCCGACGGCGCGGGGACCGCGGGGGCGGCGGCGGCCGCCGCGGGGGCGGCCGGCTCGTCGCCGTAGTGCACCCGGATGACCACCTCGCCGATGCCGACGCCGAGCAGCGCCGCCGCGACCACCGCCGCGACCGCCTTCGGCGCCCGCCGACGGGCCCGCGCCGGGGCGGCCGGCTGCGGGCCAGGCTGCGGGTCCGACTGCAGGTCCGACTGCGGGCCAGGCTGCGGGTCCGGCTGCGGGCCAGGCTGCGGGTCCGGCTGCGGGTCCGGGGTTGCTGACGGCTGGTCAGGGGCTGCTGGTGGTTGGCCGGGGAGCGGGGATTCGATGTCGGTCACGCGAGTCGCTCCCACTGGCGCTTGGCGATGTCTTCGAGTTGCGCCCGGTCCACCGGGTTCTTGGCGTAGACCTGGACGGTCATCAGCACGGTGCCCTTCCGGGCGATCGCCTCGCCGTAGTAGTACGTCTCGGTGCTGCGCGCGTAGGTGTAGGGCTGCTTGGCGACCAGCAGGACGCTCTCGTCGTTGCCGGGGAACTTCGAGACGTCCATGTCCGAAGTGCCGCCCGGGACCATGCCGGTGATCGCCTTCACCACGGACTCCGGCACGTACTGCACCAGCATCACCCGGTAGGTGTCGTCGCCGCTCTTCCAGCGCACGGTGGCGGCGCGGCGGAAGCCGTTGCCGAGCATCTCGACGAACATGTCCTCGCTGTCGCCGAAGGTCTCCGCCCGGTCGGCCGCGGACAGCCAGCCGTCGCCGTCCCCGTCGGTGCGGTCGGTGCTGCCCGCCGGACGGTCGATCAGCAGCCGGCGCAGGTCGCCGTCGATGTTCAGCGGCGGCGGGCCGGCGGCGGCCAGCGCCGCGGCGTCCACCCGCTCGGCCGGGTAGGTCAGTTTGGGCGCGGTGAGGGCCGGCAGCGGCGTCGGCGGCCGGGAGGACTGGATCGCGTAGCCGACCGCGGCACCGATCACCGGGCCGGCCAGCACCGCGGTCAGGAACAGCGCGCCCGCGCCGAGCCTCCGCCTGCGGCGGGCGGGTTCGGCACCCGACTCGACCAGGTCGGGTCCGGCGGCGCCGAAGACCGGCGGGACGAACGGGTTCCCGGCCGCCGACGGGGACCCGGACGCGGGCACGAACGGGGCCGGCGGGGCGAACGGGTTCGGGGCGGGCGGGTTCGGGGCGGCCGACGGGCCCTGGGCGGGCGGCGGGCCCTGGGCGGGCGGGGCGGACGGGTTCGGGGCGGAGGTCGGCGGCGCGGGGGCCTGCTCGGCGGCGGCGGCCGTCCCGGGCTCCGCCGCGTCCGCGGATTCGGTGCTCAACTGGTGCTCCTGGGAAGAGGGTTCGGGACGTCCGTCAGCCGTCGGCGAGGTGGTCGCGGGCACGCTTCATCGCGTCGAAGAGCAGCGCCTTGTCCGGGTCGCCCTGCACCTCGACGGTGACCTCGTAGACCACGTCGCCGACCACGCCGATGCCGACCAGCTCACCGGTGTACGCCTGCTGCTCGGGCTTGAAGACGTAGCCCTTGGCATTCGGGACGCCGTCGATGCCGAACGAGGACCGGTCGAAGCTGGTGTTGTCGGCGAAGCCCTGCGCCCGGTCGGTCCGACCGAAGCGGCGCAGGTCGGTCCGCACCTCGGTCTTCCCGTCCCGGGTGCGGTAGGTGCGGGTGGCCGCGTCCTTGAAGCCCCAGGAGTCGAGGATCCCCTTCAGGTCGACGCTCTTGCTGTACCGCGCCTGGAGGTCGTCCATGCTCATCATCGCGCCGTCCGGGGAGCCGTACGGGTCGGCGTCGTCGGGCACCGGCAGCAGGAAGTACCGCAGGTCACCGCTGTGCTTGCCGCCCGAGACGCTGCCCTGCAGGGTGCTGGACGGGCGCGGGGCCACCGTCGGCGTCGGGGTCGGGCTCGGCGCGGGCGGCGGGGTCGGCGTCGGGCTGGCGCTGGGACTCTGGCCGGCGCCGGCGCCAGCACCGGAACCGGGACCGGTCGACGGGGGCGCGGCGGCGGCCGCGGGGTGCGCGGGGCGGTCGGGGCGGCCCACCGCGACGGTGACGGCCGCGCTGGCCGCGGTCACCGCGAGCAGCCCGGCCACCGACAGCCCGACGCCGACCGCCCTGGGCAGTCGGCGCGTCGGCCCGGGCTGCGGCTGCGGCTGCGGCTGCGGCTCGGGCGGGGCGGTCGGAGCCGGGACCGGGGCCGGGGTTGGCTCCGGGGCCGGGGTTGGCTCCGGGGCCGGGGTTGGCTCCGGGTCGGCGGGCGGTTCGGGCACGGACAAGGGTCTCCCCCCAGGGTTCACATGGCTGCCCGCGCAGCGGAACGGGCCGTCCCCCCGGTCGGCCCGAACGCGTTCGTCATCGCGCGGTGCACGAATTATGTGAGACCCGTGTGGCCGTCAACAACACGGTTCCGCCGACCAATCGCCGTAATCCACGGCCAATCGGACAGCCCGTGACTGAACCGCAATCAGGTCGGGTTCACTGCCCGGCCGGGCCCTCCTCGGAGTTCGGTGCGGCGGTCGGTCCGGCGGCGGAACCGGTGGCCGGAGCGGCAGTCGGTGCGGTCGGCGCGGCGGGCTCGGCCGGGCCCGTGGGCTGGGCCGGGACGGGCGCGGACGGCGCGGCGGGCTGCTGCCCGTACGGCGCGGACGGGGCGGGCTGGGCGGACGGCGCGGGCTGCGCGGGCTGCTGCGCGTAGCCGTAGGCCTCGGCGAAGTGGATGCCGGCCGCCTCGGCCAGCGCGATGTCCAGGCGCTCGTTGCGGATCCGGCGGTCGATGTAGAGGACGCCGTTGACCAGCGGGACCAGCGGGCCGGTGGCCAGCACGCCCAGCAGCATGACGAGCGAGTAGCCGACCAGCAGGAAGGTCATCGTGCCGTCGCCGAACTCGACCCGGGAGGAGTCGCTCTGCAGGTCCATCGAGGTGAGCGGCACCGCCACGGACAGGATCATCGTGAGCGGGTAGCTGATCACCCCGACCGCGATCCGGCCGATGAGGGTGACCAGCGCGGTGAGGCCGAAACTGCGCCACCAGTTGCCCCGGTTGAGCTGCCAGGCCCGGCCGATCGCCGCCCTCGCGGTGCTGTCCTCCAGCACCAGCACCGGGATCTGCGGGGCCAGCCGCACCACGACGTAGAAGCCGCCGAGCCCGACGAGCGCGCTCAGCAGGAACATCAGCAGGAACACCGCCGGGCTGCCGGTGGCGACGCCGAGCAGCACCACCAGGCCCACCAGCAGCACGTTCAGCACCAGCAGCGGCCCGTACAGCAGCGCCATCGAGGCGACGGACGCCCCGATCCGCTGCCGGGCCTCCTTCCAGGCCTGACCGGCCGTCATCCGGCGGCCGAGGGTCGCGGCCCGCAGCACCACCGTGGCCAGCGGCCCGGCCACCACGTACTGAACGATCCCGAGCAGCAGGAACAGTCCGAAGATCACCATCAACGGCCAGAACAGGGCCCACAGCTGATCCCCGGTGGGCTCGTCCGGGGCCTGCGGAAGGGCCTCGAACGCGTCCCGGAGCCGGCCCGCCAGCAGCACCGACACCACCACCATCGGCACCGCCAGGACGCCGGTCACCGCCGCGAGCGGCAGGTAGAGCGCGCCGGAGTAGCGCCGCACGGTGTCGAAGACGGCGCTGAACATCTCGCCGAACGCGAGCGGCCGCAGCGGCAGCACCCCGGGCTTCGGCGCGACCGGCACGGCCCCCCAGGGGCCCTGCCCCCACCCGCCGCCGCCGTTCCACCCGGGCCGCCCGTACCCCGGCCAGCCCCCCTGCCCGGGAGCACCCTGCCCGTACGGCTGCCCACCGCCCTGCTGCTGACCCGGACCGCCGCCGTCCCCGCTCATCCGCACCCCTCCAAGAGGCCTCCGGTCCCGTCGTTCGGGCTCCGCCGTCGAGCCTAGGGCCCGGTTCGGACCACCACCGAGGCACCCCACTGATCGGGCCGTCGACGGCCGTTCCGCGCGACGGGGTCGGTGGCGGGCATCCCCTGCCCTCCGTCAGCGGCGGGCATCCCCCGCCCTCCGTCAGCGGCGGGCGCCCCCGTCGGTGATGCGCGTCCCCGTCAGTGGTGCGCGCGCCGCCGGCGGTGCGTGCCCCGGCGGCGGTGGAGGGCCACCAGGGTCAGCAGGCCGCCGGACACCAGGGCGAGGCCGCCGCCCAGCGTCGGGGTCAGGTCGTCCGCGCCGGTGCTGGCCAGCGTGCCGTCGTCGCCGCCACCGGGGCGGAGTGCGGCCGGGGCGGCCGTCGTCGCGGACGGGGAGCCGGCCGGGGCCGGGGTGGCCGTGACGGTCACGGTCGCGGCGGCGGTGGTCGGGGCCGGGGGCTCCGGGACGGTGGGCGTCGGGGTGGCCGTCGGGTCCGGGGTGGTCCCCGGGTCGGTGGGCGTCACCGTCGGGGAGGCGGTCGGCGCGGGGGTCGTGCCCAGGAAGGCGAACGTCCCGTGCGCCTCCGGGTTGCCGGCGCCCCAGGTGAGGACCTGGTACTCGGCCCGGACGTCCACCTTCCAGCTCACCAGCTCCGGCTGGGCGGCCAGGGTGTAGGAGACGGTGCTGTCCCCGGCGGGGAGGTCGCACCAGATGATCGTGGTCGGCGAGTTGAGCTCGCTCGTCACGTGCCGGCAGGAGCCCGCGGGGGCCGCCGCCGCATCGGCCACCTTCACTCCGACCGACGTCGGGAAGGAGGGCCAACTCGGCTGCCCCGCGGCGCTTTCGAAGAAGAGCTGGAGCTTGCCCGGGTCCACCGCGTGGACCTGCACCTGCTGGGTGACGGTCCCGCCGGCCGGCAGGTCCGGGGTGGTCAGCCGGAGCGTGTTCCGGGCCACGTGGTCGGGCGTCTCCACGGTGATCCTCGCGGCCTGCACGCTCGCGGGCCCGTCGGCCGGCCTGCTGCCCGACGTCTTCACCCCGGCCACCGCGTCCGCGACGCTCCCGCCCCGCGGCACGAAGACCGCGCCGTAGTAGGCGACCGTCCCGTCCTTCGCCGCGTCGGACGCGCCGATCAGCGGCGAGGAGTAGACGTTCGGCGGAGTGGAGTCGCAGCTGTACACGCCGGCCGCACCCGCCACCGCCGTGCAGGCCGAACTCCCGGACCCGGCACCCACCTTGACGCTCAACCCCGCCGGGAGCTCCAGCGCGGCACCGGCATCAATCAGCGGCTTCGCACTCACCGCGAACACCCACGTGCCGTCCGCGATCCCGTACACGCCCCCGCCGGGAGCCAGCGGCCGATCCGACTCCCCCGGCTGGATCACCAGGTCCCTCAACTGGAACGTCACCGGCTGCACCTCCGCCCGGGCCCCCGCGGCGAAGGCGAACGCCCCGGCCCCGACGGCCGCGACCGCGACCCCGGCACTCAGAACGCGACGTGGAGCACCCGTGGCAGTGCGCATCTGTGTCTTCCTCGAAGTCGAATGGCCGCGGCTCGACCGCGACGACGGCGCGAGGTCCCCCCTACGCGCGGCTGTAGCGTAGTCCAAAGCCCGAACCAATCGTGAACGGAATTCCCTTCCGCCCCAAGGCCACTGACCTGCCCGCCCCCACCCGCCCCCACCGGCCGCCAGGCCCGGTTCCGGCAGCGCCTCCGGGCAGGCGGAAGGCGCGCGGCACGGTGGCGCGGTTCTGCCACCGGCGCTTCGGATGGGCCCTGGTCCGCTGGAACGACGCCGCACGCTCGGCAGCGCACCTCACCGACGGCCCGCGGCTGATCGGCTGCGTGAAGTGCCACCCGGGTCTCAGCCACGGGGCGCGGACCACCGCCGGTTCGGGGCCCTGCACTTGAGCTCTGGTGATCACCGCCGCGATCCGTGTCGCACCCTCGGGATCCGCCGCCCGCCCGCGGCGAGTTCGCCGAGGCGCTCGCCGATCACGGAGACGCCGGGCCTGGGCTCCTGCGCGTAGTACCGGGGCTTGCGTCCGCGCAGCATTTCCTCACCGTGCTCGGCCCAGGTGAATCCGGGCTTGCGCAGCAACCTCCGGAAGACCGTGTCGGCCGTCTCCGGGTGGGCAGCGGCAAGGCGGCGGATCGGCAGTGGTGCGATCGACTCCTCGCGCAGGTACGTACGCAACAGGTCCTGGTGCCTCCTGCGGCCGGTCAGGTCCGGGTCGGCGAACAGGTCTCGCAGCATCCCGTAGTCCGCGTAGAAGTTCAGTCCGTCGATCGCGTCGTAGATGACGCCGACGGTGTCCGCGTCCGCGAGGTCGGGCGGCAGCTCGAACGCCGGGAAGTCCAGCCCCGGCAGCCGCCTGCCCCGTGCACGGCCGGGGTGCGCGGCAGTGGTGGCCTCCTGCCGGTGCCGGTAGTAGGCGTTGAGAAGGTCCTCGGCTGCGGCGGCGGAGAGGACCAGTTCGTCGCTGCCGCAGAACTCCACGAAGGCGGCCCGGTCCTCCCGCATCTGCTGCCAGCCCTGTTCGATCTTCTCCGGGTTGCGGAAGACCAACTCGGGCCGGCCGGCCGCCAGTTGCACCGCGGCCCGGGCGATCTCGGTGGCACTGGACTTCGGGTAGTGCTCCATCGCCCCGGAGACCAGCCACGTCCCCTCGGCCGAGCAGAGGGGCACCAGACAGGTGAGGAGGAACCCGCCCCCGGACACGCCGTGGAAGGCCGCTGGCCCGACGTTCGAGTACGTGCGGTACTCCAGGTCGTCGATCAGGTTCAGCAGTACGACGGCACCCCCGTCCTTGCGCCGGACCTCGAAGACCCCTTCGACCGGGTCGCGCCAGCCGAGCAGCAGCTCTCGCTCGACCTCCGTCAGGTCCCGCCGCCCGGCGACGAACCTGTCCACCACGGTCGAACCGTCCGCCAGGCGGTACCGCAGGATGAAGTGGTCGATGATCCGGATCGCCTCGGTCTCGTCCAGTCTCCGCTCGGGGCCGGCGGCTTCCAGCAGCAACGGGGTCAGCCACCGGTCGAAGCGCGCGCCCTGCGCGAAGGCGACCAACTCCCCCTTCAACTCGGCGCTGCGTCGGATGAGATCACGGAGCGGGAGCACGGCGGTGTCCATGCCGCCACGCTAGCGGTGGCGCGAATGCAATCACCACGAGTTGGCGGACCCTCACTCAACCGTGCGCACACGCAGGGTCGGCATCATGCGGCTGGGCACGGTGATCCTCCCCGTCCACCGGTGGGCCGAAGGGCAGAAGGTGTGACGGCGGAGCGGATCCGGTGGGGGACACCGGTGACGTCGGTCAAGCCTCGTTCACCCACCGCGGCCTGAACTGCCGGGACGCGGCAAGACGGTCGGTCGGTGCGGGTGTTCAGATCGACTCGACCGCGATGCGCGGATGGCAGAGCCTGAGCAGGACGTCAGGTCAGCACTCCTGACGGCACCCGGTGGCGCGACCTCTACGACCCCTTCGGCCGATGAACAGGCAAGCAGCGGCTCGCCGACAGCGGCACCACCGTGGTCGAGCAGACCGACTTCACCGCCATCGTCACCGATCTGATCGGCACTCCGACCGAGCTGGTCGGCCCCGCCACCGACGTCATCGCGTGACGAGCCACCCGCACCCTGTGGGGCCACACGGCGCGGCCCAGCGACAGCACCACCTATGCCCCCGCTCCAATTCCCCGGCCAGTACTTCGCCCCGGGGAGCGCCCGTTGCACCTCCCCGGACCCGCGGGGCCTGGTGGCTGCCCCCAATCACTATTCCCTATGTCGAAAACCCGAATTCCCGATGCGATCCGCACGGAACATCGTCGCCCAGGATCTCGGGAATACCAACGGCGAGATGAGCGACGCCGGGGGAAAGATCGTCGATCACGTCCGACATTCCGATAGAACCGTCATCGTGAACTCAACGCCCCTGTACCATAACGGCGGTGACGTATCGAGTCACATCAAACTCGAAGCGGTGGACGACTTCGGCTGGAGCTTCGACCAGATGATCGAGAATTTCCGAGGTGCCGGCATCATGACCCCACTCGAACAGCTCATTTCACTCTGCCCGCCCCCTTCCGTCGTTCCCGTACCCGAGACGCAGACAGTTGCGTCCGACATCCGCATTCCTCCCGGTCACGTGACCTTGACCCACCACTACGGCCCCGGGGTCTTCGACGATTTCATCGTCGTCTACGCTCCGAACTGGCCCGACAAGTACCTTGATATCGACTTCCGGACCGAGGAATCGGCCGCGATCCTGGCAGGCAAGGAAATCCCCGACGTCCGGGCTCGAATCGCCGAATACCAATGCGGGCCGGAGGAACTCATCCACTGGGCGAGCACCCACAACGGGGACTCGTTCTTCTGGATTCCCACCGGCGCCCCCGACCAGTGGCCGACCCTCCTGGTCGCCGCGCGCCAGTTCGCCCAGGAAATTCTGATCGGCGACTCGACCGAAATCCTCCTGGGCCTGCTCAGCGGCTCGATCCGGTCGAGCATCCTCCCCGAGGACTTCCCCAGCGGGGTGCCCGAGTTCGAGTCCCTGCACTGACGCCGCGGACGTCGGGTCAGCGGCACCGACGACCTGTCGGCAGGTCACCGGACGTTCGAACTCGACGCAGCCGGCCGGGTCACCCAGCTCACCACCGCCGGTCGTGTCCGCTACGAGTACGACGCCGCCGGACGCACCACGCTCCGCCAGAAGACCCGACCCCCGTCCTCTGGGGCCCACACCACCTGGCCATCCGACAGCACCACGTACACGCCGCTGCGCTTCCCCAGGCAGTACTTCGCCCCGGGGAAGCCGACTCCACTACAACGTCCTCAGGTACTACGACCCCGAGACCGCAGGGTTCATCACGCCCGATCCACTCGGCCTGGATGCGACGCCGAACCCCGACGCATACATCCACAACCCGCACCAGTGGAGTGACCCGCTCGGTCTCTCGCCGCACCCGCGGCGCGGCCACACCTCGCAACCGGCTTTCCGTGGTGACCCGTACCATCCGGATGCCGTCGCACAACGGAGCCAGGACTGGCACCAGCACTACGGCGTTCCGCAGAAGGGCATGATCGGTGCCAACGGCACCCAGACGATCAGCAAGACCATGTGGTTGGAGAGCCAGTACCGGATCGACGTCGAGAATCCCGACTCGGGAGGCCGCCCCGGTCAACTGTACGTACAGGACGAGGGCGACAAGAAGGCGAAATACCAGTACGACTTCGAGACCGGCCGGTTCGACGGGTTGCCCAGGGCTCTCGAGAAGCGCTTTTCGACCAACCGGGGATTCCTTAACGGAATCAAAAAGGGCCTGAGACTGCTGGGAGAATGAGGGGCATGGAAAGCAATCAGGAGATGGCGGCGCTGCTCGGGAACGCCGCCCCGGCGACTCTGTCGGACCGGTCCGCGCCCGGTGCAGTGCCAAAAGCCCTGTCCGCCACGTGGCACCGGACAGGCGGTGGCGCCTGGCTCCTTCCGGAGCTTCTCGACGGTTACCACGGTTCGCTCGACGATTCCGACCCCACTGGTCTCGAAGGACGGGTCAACGGACGAGGGGTGAATGCCGACGGCTTGCCCGATGCCGGGACCGAGAGGGTCATCGGCCTGCTGCACCGCTCGTTCGCCTGGGCTCGAGCCGGCCTGGTGTCGGCAGCAGCGACTCCCGGCCATCCCGGTGCGGTGGCCTACGTGTCCCTCTCACTGCCGGAC
Organism: Kitasatospora sp. NRRL B-11411; assembly: GCF_000721345.1. Lineage (NCBI taxonomy): Bacteria > Bacillati > Actinomycetota > Actinomycetes > Kitasatosporales > Streptomycetaceae > Kitasatospora > Kitasatospora sp. NRRL B-11411. The sequence goes on from NZ_JOGH01000019.1 coordinate 34,220, forward strand.
GACGAGGACGAGGACGACGACGTACCGGCCACTGCCAACGTCACCTTCTGCGCCTGTCATCCGGAAGGCCGTCCCTACATAAGAGATGTGACGGGGTACCAGGGCGGCCCGATCGCCGCTCTGACGCTCGCCGACTTCACACGGTCCGACTGACGGCGGGGGCTCGGCCATATGTCGACCTCACCAGGGGCCGTCGACAGCTCTCGATCTGCCGACGGCCCCTGGCCTCCCTCCCCCATCGCCTCACCGGCCAGACTCTCCGCACCTCGCAGTCAGTCCTTCAGCAGCGGTCATACACGTACCGGAGCGACGCAGGGTGAACGAAGCAGAGGACAGCACGTCGGCCATGCCGGACCGCACGCCGGAGGGGATCGATCCCCGACCGGCCGCAGTCGGTGCCACCCTCGACCGGGACGACTCCGACATCGGTACCGAGGCCATCGAACTGGTCTTCGCGAGCGACGACTTCGAGGCCGTCGCGGCGAGGGTCGAGCGCGCCCTGGGAGCCACCCGATTCAAGGGCCGGCAGCTGGCGGGCGTGGCCGCCGGCGACCTCGCCCGAACTTCGGGCCGGTTGACTCCCGGAATCTACGCGGCACTGCGAAAGGAAGAGTTGGGAGGCGTAGCGGACACGGCGATCAGGGCTGCGCTGACGTTCATCCCGTTCCGGCAGCTGTCCTGGTGGTTGCGATGGACCTTGGTCCGGTTGACGGTGCTGGAGGGAATCGAGGGCCGACTGAGCTGACGGAGCTTCCAGGAGGAGCCGTGGTTCGGGTCGGTGCCGACGTTGACGGCGGCGACGGTGGCGTACTTGCGGCTGTACAGCCCGCCCCTGCTTGAGCAACGCCGCGGTGGCCCGGAGCCGAGTCGGCAGGGCGGGCGGCGCGGTCGGCCTGGATGCGCTCGATTCCGGTCGCCCTCGCCCCGCGCTTGCCCGGGCACCGAGCCGGAACCGACCGCCGATCCGTGCCCCGTCCGGAAGCGGACGCTGCCCGTCCATGGTCAAGACTGGGAAAAGCCCGCCTGTTGACCGGCGCCCCTGACTACGGTCGGGCAAACGTGCGTTCGTCTTCGGGGGAGGGCTTGGCATGGCGACGAACTAGCGTGCGAAGATGTGGAGTTGCTGTCGTTCTTCGGCATCGACTGGCCGACGGTGAACGAGGACAAGGTGCGCGAGTTCGCCGCGCACGTCCGGGAGTTCGCCCAGAACGTGGAGGGCTCGCACCAGGAGTCGACGCAGACGATCCAGCGGCTGGGTCAGGCGTACGAGGGGGCGCCGTACGAGGCGCTGCTGGCGAAGTGGGCGTCCGCCTCGGACGAGCACTTCAACGAGCTGATCCAGGCCTGCCACGTGGTCGCGGACGCCCTGGACATCGCGGCGGATGTGATCGTCGGGATGAAGGTCGAGACGATCGGTGAACTGATCGCCCTGGCAGCCGCGACGGTCGCGAGCGCGGTGTCCGGGATGGCGTTCCAGGCAGCCGGGTCCGTCCTCGGTGTGTCCGGCCGCGGGGGCGGGGGCCCCGGATTCCGGATCGGCCCGGACGGGCTGGAGAAGCACGCGCGGATGACGCACGACCACGCCGAGACCGTCGCCGGGCACGCCCAGGTGTTCCGGTCGAAGATCGCGGGGGTGGGCTTCGAATGAGCAACCAGATCGTCAAGGCACTGGAGCACGCCGCACAGAAGCTCGGCAAGACGCTGGCCGAGGACGCCGGCAAGGCGCTGAAGGGCTTCTACCGCAAGGCCGGCGACAACATGAAGCAGGTCGCCAAGAACGTCCACGAGGCCGAGGCGAAGCACGCAGCCGAGCTCAAGAAGATCTTGGATCGGGGGCAGGAGGATGTCCGACCGGTAGCCCTGTCCGCCAAGGCTTCGTCTGCGGCGCACGGTGCGAAGCCGGAGGGACCGCCATGGCCCGTAGTGGACGGTATCGCGGGTGCGGCGCGGGGCAAGAGCCTCAATCCGCCGCACCGGCGACACACGCTCGCCGGTGTGAAGGGTGGTCAGGTCAAGGGGGAGAACAGTGTCATTCTCAGGGGATACGAGAGCGCGGTCCATGACGATGTCGCTCAGATCGCAGCCGGACGAGCCCACTGGAACGCGCAGACCCAGCGCTACGAGATCAACGGTCGGAGCTATGGTGTCGAGCCGCACGGAACCGTCTTTCCGGACTCCGGCGTCGGGATCGTGAACATGGACCGCAACGAATACGCAGCGTTGAAGGAGCTCGCCAAGGCCGACGGTGACCCGTCCAAGGTTCCGGCATTCTCCAGGGACCCCCGGTTCCGCGACAACCCGCACGTGATCACCAAGGCTCATGCCGTCTACCACGGGACCCACAAATGACGTACAACCTGTTTCTCACCGGCTCGCTGCAGCGGGACAGCGTCGTCGGCGTGCTCGCGGAGCAGTTCGGTCGGCCAGCCGACGATGTCGATGTCGTAGACGCGGACGACTACGACAACCGGAACTGGGACGCAACCGTCAGCTGCACCTACGAGCAGGTCCACGGCGATGTCACCTGGTCGCTCGACATCCATGTCCCCGACGATCACCCCGCCCGCCCGGCCGAGGAGCGGTTGGCAGCTGCGCTGGCCGGGAGGCTGGGGCAACCAGTGCTGTTCGCCGCAGCGGAGCCGCTGCCGAGCGCCTACTGGCTGGCCGCCCCCGGCGGCCTGCTCACCCGGGCGCGCTTGTACGAGTCGGATGACGAGGATGCGACCTTCACCATCGACGCGGTGGGACGGCCGGTGCCCGAACTCCCGGACGTCCCGGTGGACCGCCAGGCCGAGGTCATCCGGGAGCACCGGGTCCCCACGCCCGTCACCGAGGCGTTCAGTGCCTGGCTCGCCGCACGAGGAACGCCCGAGAGCGAGAGGCAGAGCGAGGCGGAGTGGTACGCCCGAACCCGGCTGGGCGCCTGGGAGGGACTTGCTGTCCGCATTTCCACGGCCTGGCCGCCGGACGGCTGGTACCCGGTCGACTTCTACCAGGAGGACCTCGGGCTCCGGGATCAGCTGGTGCAGACGGCCGCCGAACTCACCGGTGAGACCGCGGCCCGGTTCACGGCAGCGCTGGCCCGGGTCGACGAGCTCTTCCGGGAACACACCGTCGACGACAAGGGTGCGGCACTCAGCGAGGTCCTGGGCCTTTCACGACTCGACATCGCGCTGCGGAGCTGGTGGTGGCAGCGCCGGCCGGACCCGGTGCCATGGCCGCTCTCGGGAGAGTGAGATCGGTACGGCGCCCGGGTCCGGACTTGACGCTGACACGGTCACCAGGAACGGCCGCGAGCGCCGCCCGGCCCAATTCCTGAACCGCGTAGGGTCGGCGGCATGCGGCTGGGCACGGTGATCCGCCCCATCCACCGGTGGAGCGAGGGGCAGCAGATGTGGCGACGGGCCGAGGAGCTGGGGTTCCAAGCAGCGTACACGTACGACCACCTGAGCTGACGGAGCGGATCCGGCTCGGGACGCTGGTGACCTCGGTCAAACCTCGTTCACCCATCACGGCCTGAGCTGGGGAGACCCGCGGTTGCGCCCGTTCGGCGCGGAGCTCGTTCGAACGGCCCGCTCCTCACGCGCCCCCGGAAGCAGGCCAGTGCTTCGGAGGGGTTGCGGCGGGATTCACGATTCGCAGGCGGCTCTGATGCGACGGGTCGATCGAAGTAAGAGACAGCAGAAGTTGGCCTGTTGAGCGCTCGAGTTCGGCCAGCGCGTGTGGCAGGCCGGCGCAGACGGTGGCGACAGCCGCGCCCAAGCCGACGAGGCCCCCGTGCTTGTGATTGTGGCGGTACTCGGTCCTGTGCAGCCCCGATTCGGCGATCGCCACGACCTCCAGCGGGCGAGCCATCTGCTTGGTGTCGTTGGTGATCACGACCTGGAAGCCTGCTGAGGCTGCCCGCGCGTAGAGCTCGATGTCCTTGGTGCCCGCCCAGCCGACGATCTCTGCCACGTGCTGAAGTTCGTGTTGCTTCAGCAGCAGCTGGGCCATGCGTGCCAAAGGCAGGGGGACGTTCTCGTCGAGCAGGATTTTCAAGAGGCAGCCTGCCGGAATCCTTCATCCGAGTAACTGTCCACGTAGGCGGTGAAGTCTGCGGCGTCGCGGGCAGCTGCCGCGGTGACACCGGGATAGAAGTCCCTGACCGACTCCGGTGGGACACCGTCCTTCAGCAGGGCAGCGACTTCCGAAGCCGGGACACGCGTTCCCTCGATCACGGGTTCGCCGCCACGGACCAGCGGATCCACAGACAGATGCTCTCTGGGCTGCAGAAGGCTCGGGATCTGGCGGCCATTGCGGTAGAACGGGGCGAGTACGTCGACCATCTCGTGGATGACCAGGTTGCCGCGCTTCTGCACCAGGTCCACGGCGTGATCCGGCGCAGCCAGGTAGATGGTGTCGGTGCTGGCCACCAGCCGGTAGCGCGACAGGTGTTCGTGCTCGTTGAGATCGTCGCGCAAGGTGTCCAGCGCACGCCGGATCTTCTGGAGCGAAGTGTCCTGGCGCAGATGGACGCACGCGCGGAGGGCCACGACGTCCCGGAAGGAGTAGAGGATCGGCCGAGAGGCTGAAAGTTCCGGAACCAGCACGGCTCCGCGTGCGGCTGTGGTCCTGCGCCAGTGCGACAACTGGCGCAGGGTGGCGCCGGACAGCGCGGCAGCAAGCTTCGGCTCGTACGACAACTGCGGCACCTCCCTGGCTCCGTTCGGCAGTCGACCGAACCGTACTTCATGCTCTCGTAGGGTCGGCCTGACTGCCACGATTTCACCCGACTCAGCGACCCGCTGCAGATCGGATCGCCGATGCGGCGGACGCGCAGGGTCGGCGGTACGCGGCTGAGCACGGTGATCCTCCCCATCCACCGGTGGGCCGAGGGGCAGAAGGTGTGGCAGCGGGCCGAGGAACTCGGCTTCCACGCGGCGTACACGTACGGCCACCTGAGCTGGCGGAGCTCCCGGGACGAGCCGTGGTTCGGGTCGGTGCCGACGTTGACGACGGCAGCGACGGAGCGGATCCGGTTGGGGACGCTGGTGACCTCGGTCAAGCCTCGTTCACCCATCACGCACTGACCTGCGGGAACGCGGCCATGAACGCCCTGACCTGCCGTCGGCTCAGATCGCGATGAGCCGGACCCGGTCGCCGCAGAGCTTGGCCATGTCGTCGATGTCCGAGGTCAGCATGGCCACCGGACCTGGCTGACGGAGTGCCATCTCGGCGACGGTGGCGTCGATGGCGTACTTGTGGCCGTGCAGACCGGCCTGCTTGAGGAGTGCTGCCGAGGCTCTGGCCGCGTGCTCGGTCACGGGCTCGATCCTGACCTGCGAGAGCACCCAGTTCAGTCGGGCGGTGTTCGCCCTGGCGTGCGAGATCTCCACGATGGTGTTGGCGCCGATGACCAGGCCGGCCCCCATCGAGTGGAAAGCCTTGATCATCGCGAGCACGCCCCGGTCCTGCGAGATCCAGGCGGACATTCCCTGGGAGTCCAGCACGACGGTCTCGATCCGCACACTCACGCGGCAGCCGCTCCACTGCCAGGCTCGGACGACCCCAGAATCCTCGCGTGCGCGGCGGCAAGCTCCTCTTCCGTGAACGCGCCGTGTTGTTCCTCGTACTGGCGGAGTTCTTCCGCGAGCAGTTGGTGCCTGATCTGCCGGGCCACCGCTTCAGCGACGTAGCCGGAGACGTTGTCGGTGAGCTTCTTCAGCTCGGCCACCTGCTCCGTGGGCAGGGTGACCGTGATGCGTGTGGTAGCCGCCATGAAGCAAGCATACTGCCGGTATGCATACTCCGGCCGGTCTTCGGCGGCATAGTGTCAGGCCATGCGACTGAGCACGGTGATCCTCCCCATCCACCGGTGGAGCGAGGGGCAGAAGGTGTGGCGGCGGGCCGAGGAACTCGGCTTCCACGCGGCGTACACGTACGACCACTTGAGCTGGCGGAGCTTCCGGGAGGAGCCCTGGTTCGGGTCGGTGCCGACCCTCACCGCGGCGGCGACGGCGACCGAGCGGATCAGGCTGGGGACGCTGGTGACGTCGCCGAACTTCCGGCATCCGGTGACGTTGGCGAAGGAGCTGATCACGCTGGACGACGTGTCGGGCGGGCGGTTGACGTTGGGGATCGGGGCCGGCGGGGCCGGGTTCGATGCGACGGCGCTGGGGCAGGAGGCGTGGTCGGGGCGGGAGCGGGCGGCGCGGTTCGGGGAGTTCGTGGGGCTGTTGGACGAGTTGCTGCGCAACGGTGCGGTGACCCGGGAGGGGGTGTACTACTCGGCGGTGGAGGCGCGGAACGTGCCGGGGTGCGTGCAGGTGCCGCGGGTGCCGTTCTACGTGGCGGCGACCGGGCCGAAGGGGCTGCGGCTGGCGGCGGAGCAGGGGCAGGGCTGGGTGACGTACGGGGACCCGCGCGGGCCGGCGGACGTGCCGGTGCAGCAGGCGCCGGAGGTGATCGCCCGGCAGGTCGAGCAGCTGGCGGCCGCGTGCGAGGCGGCCGGGCGGGACGTCGGCGAGTTGGAGAAGGTGCTGCTGCAGGGGTCGACGGCGGAGCGGCCGTTGGAGTCGGTGGGCGCGTTCGTCGACTGGGCCGGAACGTACCGGGAGCTGGGGATTACCGAGCTGGTGGTGCACTGGCCGGTGCCCGACTCGATCTTCGCCAACGACCTCGGCGTCTTCGAGCGGATCGCCACCGAGGGCCTGGCCCAGCTGGGTTGAGGACGGGCGCGGGGCGGGCGGATCGTCCGGGCGCGTTCTCCGGGAGTCCACGCCGCCGATCCCGGGTGTTGGCCGGCCGCTGGCACGCTCGCGGACCACAACAAGCCGTTCGCAGGGAGTGTCATGCGATTCCGAGTCCCGTCCGCCGCGCCGCTGCTGGCGGTCGGCGCGGCCCTGGCCACCGTTGCCGCCACCGCCCCGACCGCGTTCGCCGCGCCCGGTGCGCCGGGTGAGCGGCCGTCGTTCTGCGGCCACGACAACCGCAGGACGCCGTTCGCCCCGTACCTGTGCGCCCAGCCGGGCCAGCTGCTGGACGTCCGGATCGGCGACGTGCACCCGACCCAGCCGTCGCTCGGCTACGACGAGGTGTACTACAAGCTCGGCCGGTACACGCTGGGCAAGGACGCGGTCAACAAGAAGTTCAGCGACTGGTGCGAGGCCGACGGCCGGATCGAGGCGGTCGCGGTGCAGCCGAACGCCCGCCTGGACGACCCGTCCTCGTTCACCTGCACGCTGCCGGTGGGCGGCGAGACCGCGGACAGCACCGCCGCGATGAAGACCGTGGTGATCGGCCCCGGCGGCGAGCCGTTCCTGACGGACGGCCACCACACCCTGACCTCGTTCTACGAGACTCCGGACGGCGGCGCTGACCTGCACGTGCGGCTGCGGGTGCTGGCCAACCTGAGCACCCTGACCCAGAAGGACTTCTGGGCGCGGATGCAGGCCAACAAGTGGGTGTACCTGAGCGACCCCGAGGGCCGCCCGGTCAAGACCAACAAGCTGCCGACCTCGGTCGGACTGGCGAACTTCCAGGACGACAAGTACCGCAGCCTGCTCTACTTCGGCCGCGACATCGGCTACACCCAGAACTCGGTGCCGTTCCAGGAGTTCTACTGGGGCAGCTGGATCCGCGACGCCGCCCCGGTCGACCTGACCGCCTGGAACCGGAACGACCTGGCCGGTTACCTGGCCGCGGTCAAGGGCACCACCGAGGCGATGGTCGCGCTGCCGAAGACCGCCCCCGTGAACAACGGCTTCACCGCCGCGGACCTGGGCGCGCTGGACCAGTGGAACGCCGGGAAGGCCGCTACCAAGGGCGAGTTCGACAAGCTGAGCAAGCCGTACACGGACGCCAAGCCGGGCAAGCTGGCCTACGCGCTGGAGTACAAGAAGGTCAACGGCCTCGGCTGAGACGGCAGTTGACGGCCCGGCGGACCCCCGTCCCGAGCGGGGGCCACCGGGCCGTCGGCTTTCGGCCGGGGTGCCGACCGCCGCCCGTGGCCACGCCTGTTCGATACCGGGCGGGGGTATGCTGAGCGGGATGACGGAACGGACGGGACGGGCTACGGGCCCGGCAGCGGCCGGGCGGACGGCCGCCCGGTGGGCGGTGCTGTGCGCACTGCTGCTCGGGCTGTTCCTGATGCACGGCAGCCCGGCGAGCGCCACCGGCTGCCACCCGGCGTCCGCGTCCTCGTCGCCGCCCGCTCCCGTGTCCCCGTTGCCGTCGCCGTCCGCGCCTGCGTCACACGCGGCGACCGGGCACACCCGGCCCGGGGAGGACCGGCCGAGCGCCAACCCGGCGATGGGGCACGGGAGTTCGGTGGCCGCATGCGTCTCCACCCAGGCCCGTGACCGGGTGCCGGTGCCCGCGCCGGGCGCGGCCCTGCCGCCGCACCCGCCGCTGCTGCCGCTCACCGGACCCGGTCCGGCCGGGGTGGAGCGGGGCGGGCGGGCGCCGCCGGACGGCGGGCGGGAGTTGCTGATCCGGGTCTGCGTCGCCCGCAGGTGAGGGCGCCACCCGGCCGGTTCCGCGCAGGCGGACGGCCGGGCGCCGCGTCCTGTCCGCGACCGCGCATCCGCGCGCGCCCCCATGGAGCGAACCCCCGATGACCCGTACCACCCCCACCCGCCGCATCCTGCTCGCCGCCGCCGCGGCCACCGTCCTCGCGCTGGGCCTGACCGCCTGCGGCAGCGACGGCACGGGCGGCATGGGAGGCATGGACCACGCCGCCTCCCCGTCCGCCACCGCCCCCGCCACCGGCTCCGCGGCCGGGCACGACATGGCCGGGATGAACCACGGCCCGGACGGCGGCACGAGCGGCATGGACGGCATGAGCGGCATGCCCGGCACCGGCGGAGCGGCCGCCGACGGCCTGGCCGCCGAGCAGGGCGGCTACCGGCTGGATGGCGCGCTGTCCGGCGGCGAGTACCGGTTCACCGTGACCGGCCCGGACGGCAAGGCGCTGACCTCGTACCGGCCGGAGCAGACCAAGGAGATGCACTTCTACGCGATCCGCTCCGACCTGTCCGGCTTCCGGCACCTGCACCCGGTGATGTCCCCGGACGGCACCTGGACCGCCCCGCTGGCCGACCTGCAGCCCGGCGACTGGCGGATGTACGCCTCGTTCGTGCCGGGCGCGGGCAGCGGCGCCGGCACCGGCCTGGTGCTCAGCCGCACCGCGGCGGTGCCCGGGCAGGCCGCGCCGGTGCCGCTGCCGGCCGCCGCCGCGAGCACCACCGCGGACGGCTACACGGTGACCGTGGCGGGCGCCCCGAAGGCCGGGGCGGCCGGGGAGCTGACCGTGACCGTCAGCAAGGACGGGCAGCCGGTCACCGACCTGCAGCCGTACCTGGAGACGTACGCGCACCTGACCGCCTTCCACGCCGGCGACCAGGCGTTCGCGCACCTGCACCCGGAGGCGAAGGCCGCCGAGGGCACGGGCGGCGGGCCGACCCTGGCGTTCCACGCCGAGCTGCCGAAGGCCGGCGACTGGCGGCTGTTCCTGCAGTTCCAGACCGGCGGCACGCTGCACACCGCGGCGCTCACCCTGAACGTCGCGGCCTGACCCGCCCGCCGAACCGCACCCGCGTCCGGACCCGCCCACACCGGGCGGGTCCGGCTGCACCCCCCGGCCTCCCCTCGGCCTCCCCCCCCCGGCCTCCCCCCGGCCTCCCCGCGCGCTCGCCCGGCACTCGCCCCGCGCTCCGGTGCTTCCCCGCCGACGGGCGGGTCCGGTTGCCGGACGAGTGCGCGAAGATGGACGGATGACCGCCTCCCCGCGCCCCCGCCTGATCGCCACCGACCTCGACGGCACCCTGCTGTGCTCCGGCGGCACGGTGACCGCCCGGACGGCCGCCGCGCTGGCCGCCGCCGAGGCCGCCGGGGTGCAGGTGGTGTTCGTCACCGGGCGGCCGCCGCGCTGGATGCAGCACCTCGGCCCGCACATCGGCGGCCACGGCGTGGCGATCTGCTCCAACGGCGGCGCGGTGGTCGACGTCCGGCGCGGCGAGCTGCTGGAGACCCACCCGCTCGACCCGGCCGGGACGCTCACCGTGGTGGACCTGCTGCGGGCCGAACTGCCCGGCACCGCCTTCGCGTTCGAGTTCCCCGGCGGCTTCGCCCGGGAGCCGGAGTACAACGTGGCGATGTGGGAGTCCGACAAGGAGCACCCGGTCGGCACCGCCGCCGAGCTGTTCGCCGACGGGCGGGTCGACGGCCTGTTCAAGCTGCTCGGCAAGCACCCCGACCTCGGCCCGGACGCGTTCCTGGACCGGGCCCGGGCGGCGGTCGGCCCGCTCGCCGAGGTCACCCGCTCCAGCCCGATACCGCTGATCGAGATCAGCGCCCCCGGCGTCACCAAGGCCAGCAGCCTGGCCCGCTGGTGCGCCCAGCAGGGCATCGGCGCCGACGAGGTGGTCGCCTTCGGCGACATGCCCAACGACCTGGAGATGCTCGCCTGGGCCGGCCGCTCCTACGCCGTCGCCAACGCCCACCCGCTGGTGCTGGCCGCAGTCGCCCACCACACCGTCAGCAACGAGCAGGACGGCGTCGCCGCGGTCATCGAGACCCTGCTCTGACGTCCGCCGGACGCCGGAACGTCGCCGGGCGTCAGATGAACGGTCCGTCCAGCACCTCGTAGCCGATCCGCTCCCCGACGGCGTACTGCTTCGCGTACTCGCCCGGGCGGCCCACCTGCTCCGGCGACCACGCGTCCGGCCCCGGGTCCAGGTCGAGGACGCAGCGTCCGCCGGTGACGTCCAGGTTCAGGCCGTCGGAGAGGACGAAGTAGCTGAACCCGTCGCTGCACGGGAAGAGGTACTCGTGGACGCCGCCGAGCGTGAGCCGGACGAGCCGCCACCCGTCGCCCCGGTCCGTGTCCACGGCCTGGATGTCGAACGCGGCCTCCCGCCCGGCGATCGGGCCGCGGGGCAGGTGCAGCCGGATGCCGGTGATAACCCCGTCCTCGAAGTGCCCGAACCGGGCCAGGAACGCGGCGCTGTTCTCCGCCGTGAGTGGTGTGATGCCCATCGTGCCGTCCGTCCGCCGCTTCCGGGAGTACGGCCAGTGTCCCGGAAGCGGCGGCCCGCTGCGGGGTTCAGGAACAGGCCAGCAGTCCGGTCATCGTCTCGGCGGCCCGGACCGCGGCGTCGCCGCAGCAGTTGTTGAACAGGACGTGGACCTCCCGGGCCCGGTCGGCCATCGCCTGGATCCGCTCCACCCAGGGGGCGAGTTCCGCGGGGGTGTAGTCGTGGCGGAAGCGGTCCTCCTTCGAGCCGGTGCCCCAGGCGGGGTTGCGGCCGTGGAGGCGGACCACCGCGAGGCGCGGGGAGGTGACCGGGGCGACCGGCGGCATCGAGGTGGGCAGGCCCTGCGCGGTGTCCACGGCCACCGCGGCCGCGTCCAGCTCGGCCAACAGGGCGCGGGTGTCGGCGGCGAGGTCGTCCCGCCACCAGTCGGGGTGGCGGAACTCCACCGCCAGCGGCCAGCCCGCGGTGCGCTCCCGGCAGGCCCGCAGCACCGCCCGGGCGGGGGCGCCCGGGGCCAGTCGCGGCGGGAACTGGAAGAGCAGGGTGCCGAGGCGGCCGGCCGCGCGCAGGGGTTCGAGGGCGCCGCTGAACCGGGCCCACGCCTCGTCCAGCAGCCCGGGGTCGTCCCGGCGGGCCGTCCGCAGGTCGGCGGGGAGCGCGGCGGTCCGGGTGGGGTGGCCGGTGAGCAGCGAGAACGCCTTCACGTCGAAGCGGAACCCGGCGGGCGTGCGCTCGGCCCACCGGGTGCTGTTGCGGGTGCTGGGCAGCGCGTAGTACGTGGCGTCGACCTCGACGACCGGGAACCTCGACGCGTAGTGGCGCAGCCGGCCCTCGGCGTCCCGGTGGCCGGCCGGGTACCAGCCGCCGGCCAGCAGTTCCTTGTCCGTCCACGAGCACGCGCCGACCCTGATCTCTCCCATGCGAGCGCGCCTTCCCCGCCCGGGCCCGGCGTAACGGCCGGGCGCCGTCGTCAGAGCCGGGCGGTCCAGCGGACCCGGGTGCCCTTGCCGTGCGGGCCGGCCTCGTGCCAGGCGTCGCCGCCGAGGGCCTCGGCGCGCCGGGTGAGGTTGCGCAGGCCGGAGCGGCGGCCGCCGTCGGGGATGCCGACGCCGTCGTCGGTGACGGTGAGCAGGACGCCGGGCGGGCCGGTGCGGGTGGGGGACGGGGAGAGCGGGCGGCCGTCCTCGCCGAGGTGGACGGTGGCGTCGATTTCGACGGCGACCCGGGAGGCGCGGGCGTGCCGGGCCGTATTGGAGAGCATCTCGCGCAGCGCGGCCAGCAGTTGGCGGGAGGTCTTCTCGCCGACCAGGCTCTCCACCGGGCCGGTGAAGGTGACGGCGGGCTTGAAGCCGAGCGCCGCCGCGGCCTGGCTGCCCTCGCGCAGCACCCGGGTGCGCAGGGTGTCCGGCCGGTCGTCGGTGTCGCCGTGCTGGAGGGCGTAGATGGTGGTGCGGACCTCCTGGATGGTGGCGTCCAGTTCGTCGACGGCCTGGCCGATCCGCTCCTGCACCTCGGGGACGACGGCCCGGCGGGCGGCGGACTCCAGCATCATGCCGGTGGCGAACAGCCGCTGGATGACCAGGTCGTGCAGGTCGCGGGCGATCCGGTCGCGGTCCTGGAAGACCGCCAGCCGCTGCTGGTTGCGCTGGTACTCGGCCAGCCGCAGGGCGAGCGCGGCCTGCGAGGCGAAGGTCTGGGAGAGCTGGCGTTCGGTGTCGGTGAACGGCACCGTCCCGGCCTCGCGCCACACGCACAGCGCGCCCAGCACCCGGCCCGCGGAGACCATCGGCACCGCCATCGACGGCCCGAACTCCCGTGCCAGCCGGTCGAACTGGGCGTCGGAGGCGGTCTCGGGCGCGGTCGCCAGGTCGTCCAGGTAGACCGCCTCGCCGACCAACAGGCGGGGTGCGAAGCCGTGCTCGGGCAGCAGTTCGCCGGTCAGGTGGTCGGCCCGTTCGCCGGAGGCGTGCGCCACCCGCATCCGGTCCTCGCCGGCCGGCAGCAGGATCATCCCCAGCGCGCCCCCGGCGAGTTCGCGGACCTGCTCGGCGGCCACCGTCAGCGCGATCTGCGCCTCGTCGGTGGACAGCAGCGAGGTGGTGACCGCGGCGGCGCCGGTGATCCAGCGCTCGCGGCGGCGGCCCTGCTCGTACAGCCGGGAGTTCTCGATCGCCACGCCGGCCGCCGCGCCCAGCGCCAGCACCACCTGCTCGTCCTCGGGCGTGAACGAGCCGCCGCCCTTCTTCCCGGTCAGGTACAGGTTGCCGAACACCTCGCCGCGGACCCGGATCGGCACCCCCAGGAAGGACACCATCGGCGGGTGGTGCGGCGGGAAGCCGACCGAGCGCGGGTCGGTGGACAGGTCGGTCAGCCGCAGCGGCCGCGGGTCGTCGATCAGCGCGCCGAGGATGCCCCGGCCGGTCGGCAGGTGGCCGATCTCGGCGGCGGTCGCGTCGTCGATGCCGATGTGGATGAAGTCCGACAGGCCGCTGCCGTTCGGGTTCACCACGCCCATCGCCGCGTAGTCGGCGTCCACCAGTTCGGCGGCGCCGGCCGCGATCCGCTGCAGCGTGGCGTGCGGGTCCAGGCCTGCGCCGACCGACACCACCGCCTCCAGCAGTCGCTGCATCCGGTCGGTCACCGCGGCGGCCGACTGGAGTCGCTCGGAGACCTCGGTGACCAGGGTGTCCAGCCCGAGCGAGGAGATCTCGGGGATGCGCGGCCGGCCGCCCGTGGCGGTCGGCTCCTCCGGCGTCTGCATGCCACCAGTGTGCCTGTCTGTCACGGTTTGCCCGCTTTCTCCGGACGGCGACACTCGACGCGGGGCACCGCGTTCCGGCCCGGCCCCGGCTCGGAGCACCGCGTTCCGGCCCGGGGCAGCGCGCTCCGGCCCGGGGCACCGCGTTCCGGCCCGGCCCCGGCTCGGAGCACCGCGTTCCGGCCCGGGGCAGCGCGCTCCGGCCCGGGGCACCGCGCTCCGGTTCGGGCTCAGGCGCGGGCCGGGGCCCGCTCCCCCGCGCGCTCCCGTTCCAGCAGCGCGGCCAGCCGTCCGTCCGGCCGGTCGGCCAGCTCGGACCAGCGGCCGCGTTCGACCACCCGGCCGGCGTCCAGCACCAGCACCTCGTCCACGCTGTCGTCGTCCAGGCCCGCCAGCCGGTGGGTGATCAGCAGGGTGGCGCGGTCCGCGGTGGCGGCCAGCAGGTCGGCGGTCAGGGCGTCCGCGGTGGCCGTGTCCAGGTGTTCGGCGGGCTCGTCCAGGATCAGCACCGGGAAGTCCGCGAGCAGCGCCCGGGCCAGCGCCAGGCGCTGGCGCTGGCCGCCCGACAGCCGGGCGCCGTGCTCGCCGACCATGGTGTCCAGGCCCTCCGGCAGGCCGTCCGCCCACTCCAGCAGCCGGGCCCGGTCCAGCGCCGCCCGCAGTGCGGCCTCGTCGGCGTCCGGCCGGGCCAGCCGCAGGTTCTCCCGCACCGAGCTGTCGAAGACGTGCGCGTCCTGCGCGCACAGCCCGACCACCCGGCGGACGTCCTCGCCCGCCAGCTCCCGGGTGTCGGTGCGGCCCGCCAGCAGCACCGCCCCGGCCGAGGGCTCGACGAAGCGCAGCAGGGCCTGCGCCAGCGTGGTCTTGCCCGAACCGGACGCCCCGACCACCGCGATCCGCCGCCCGGCCGCCAGCTCCAGGCCGACGCCGTGCAGCGCGTCGCGCTCCGCGCCCGGCCAGCGCACCGTCAGGTCGCGCACCAGCACCGGCAGCCGGACCTCCGGCAGCGGCCGCGGCGCGTCCGGTTCGCGGACCGGGAGCGGCGCCGCCAGCACCTGGTCCAGCCGCTCCCGGGAGGCCCGGGCCCGCTCCCGGTGGCGCACCGCGGTCGGCATCCCCGCCACCGCCTCGAACGCGGCCAGCGGCGTCAGCACCACCACCGCCAGGCACACCCCGGGCAGCGACCCCGACGCCACCGCGCGCACCCCGACCGCCGCGGCGGCGACCACCGTCAGCCCCGAGACCAGCGCCACCAGCCCCGCCGAGAGGCCGCTCGCTGCGGCCGAACGGGCCGCCAGCCGGGTCAGCGCCCGGTCCGCGTCCCGGGCGGCGCCCAGGCGGCGCGGCAGCGCGCCCGCGACGGTCAGTTCGGCGGTGCCGGTCAGGGTGTCCAGCACGGCGCTCGCCAGGTCGCCGCGGGCGGGCGCGTGCCGGCGCTCGGTCCGGCCGGAGATCCACCGCTCCAGCGCCGGGACGGCGGCGCCCGCCAGCAGCAGCCCGAGCGCCAGCACCAGGCCGGCCAGTGGCAGGAACGCGGCCAGCGCCGCCGAGGCCCCCAGCGAGACCAGCACGGCGACGGCGGCGGGCAGCCGCCAGCGCAGGTGGAAGTCCTGCACCGCGTCCACGTCCGCGACCAGCCGGGACAGCAGGTCGCCGCGCCGGAACTGCGGCAGCCCGGCCGGGGCCAGCCGCTCCAGCCGCCGGTACACGGCCGTCCGCACCCCGCCCAGCGCCCTCAGCACCGCGTCGTGCGCCACCAGCCGCTCCGCGTACCGGAACACGCTCCGCCCGATCCCGAACGCCCGCACCGAGGTCACCGCGACCATCAGGTACAGCACCGGCGGCATCTGCGAGGCCCGCGAGATCAGCCACCCGGACGTCCCCATCAGCGCGACGGCGCAGCCCAGCGCGAGGGCGCCGAGCAGGACGGCGAGCCAGAACCGGGGGACCCGGGTGGCGGCGGTCAGGGGCGCGGGGAACTGCGCGGGGCGGGAGGCGGCGGCCGCCGGGTCGGGCTCCGACGCAGCCTCCGTCCCACGGTCCGCGCCCTGCCGGGCGGCCCCTTCGAGCGGCAGGTCACTCCCGTGCCGGGTCCGGAGGACTTCGCCTCCCGCTTCGCGCAGTTCCCCGCGCCCCTGGTTCTCCGCACCCGGCAGGTGGACGTGGTGGTCGGCGAGGGCGGTGAGGGCGGGGCGGTGGGTGATGAGCAGGACGGTGCGGTCGAGGGTGCGGAGGGTGTCGAGGAGGGCGGCCTCGGTGACGGGGTCGAGGTGGGCGGTGGGTTCGTCGAGGATCAGGACGGGGCGGTCGGCGAGCAGGGCGCGGGCCAGGGCGAGGCGCTGGCGCTGGCCGGCGGAGAGACCGTGGCCGTTCTCGGCGAGGAGGGTGTCGGGGGTGGTGAAGTCGACGTGGGCGGCGGCGAGGGCGGCGGCGAGCCGGTCCTCGCTCGCGTCGGGGCGGGCGAGCCGGACGTTCTCGGCGACGGTGCCAGCGAACAGTTGGGGGTGCTGCGGGACCCAGGCGACCTGGGCGTGCCAGCTCGCCGGGTCGGTGTCGGCGAGGTCCTGCCCGCCGAGCAGGACGCGTCCGCCGTCGGGGCGGGTGAAGCCGAGCAGGACGCTGACCAGGGTGGTCTTGCCGGCGCCGCTGGGACCGGTGAGGACGGTGGTGCGGCCGGCCGGGACGGTCATCGAGAACCCGGACAGCGTGTCGCCGGCCCGGCCGGGGTGGCGCACCGTCAGGTCCTCGACCCGCAGGTCGGTGCCGGTGGGGGCGGGCCGGGTGCCGCCGGCGGGCAGCGGGGTCTCCAGGACTTCGAAGATCTTCCCGGCGGCGGCCAGGCCCTCGGCGCTGGAGTGGTAGAGGGCGCCGACCTGGCGGATCGGCAGGTAGACCTCGGGGGCGAGGACGAGGACGAGGAGGCCGGTCTCCAGGTCGAGGGTGCCGTTCACCAGCCGGAAGCCGATCGAGACGGCGACCAGGGCGACCGAGAGGGTGGAGAGCAGTTCCAGGGCGAAGGAGGAGACGAAGGCGAGGCGCAGGGTGCGCAGGGTGGCGCGCCGGTAGTCCTCGGTGATCCGGCCGATCGCGGCGGCCTGGGCGCGGGCCCGGCCGAAGACCTTGAGGGTGGGCAGTCCGGCGACCACGTCGAGGAAGTGGTGGGAGAGCCGGGCGAGTCCGGCGAACTGGCGGTCGGTGCGGGCCTGGGTGGCGTAGCCGATCAGGACCATGAAGAGCGGGATCAGCGGCAGGGTGACGCAGACGATCGCGGCGGACTCCCAGTCGGCGCCGAGGATCCGGGCCAGCACGACCAGCGGGACGACCACGGCGAGGGCCAGTTGCGGGAGGTAGCGGGCGAAGTAGTCGTCGAGGGCGTCGACGCCGCGGGTGGCGAGGGTGGCGAGGTCGCCGGTGCGGCGGCCGGTGAGGTGGGCGGGGCCGAGGGCGGTGGCGTGGTCGAGCAGGCGGCGGCGCAGGGTGGACTTGACGGCGGCGACCGAGCGGTGGGCGGTGAGTTCGGTGAGCCAGGCGACCAGGGCCCGGCCGAGGGTGACGGCGGCCAGGCCGAGCAGTTGCCCCCACAGCCCGGACCGGCCGTCCTGGAAGGCGCCGACCACCAGCGAGGCGATCAGTCCGGCCTGGGCCACCAGCAGGGCCGCGCCCGCCCCGCCGAGGAGGACGGATCCGGCGAGGAAGGCGCGGGTGGTGCGGGCGTGCGCCAGCAGCCGGGGGTCGATCGGGCGCATCCGCTGCTGGCGGTCCATCAGGTGTGCTCCTGGGTCAGTGGTGCGCGGCGGGGATGTGCTGGACGCCGATCCGGCGGCGGAACACCCAGTACGTCCAGCCCTGGTAGAGCAGCACGAGCGGGGTGAAGACGAGGGCGACGACCGTCATCACCTTGAGCGTGTAGGGCGAGGACGAGGCGTTGGTGACGGTCAGCGACCAGTCCGGGTTCAGCGTGGAGGGCATCACGTCGGGGAACAGCGACAGGAAGAGCATCCCGACGGCGGCGACGATGGTCAGGCCGCTGAGCGCGAACGCCCAGCCCTCGCGGGCCAGCCGGTTGGCGCCGAGCGCGCCGAGCAGGGCGAGGACGGCGACGACCAGCGCGGCCAGGCTCCAGCCGTTGCCGGAGTGGGCCTGCGTCCAGACCAGGAAGACCAGGGCGAGCACCGCGGTGGCCAGGCCGAGCGCGGTGGCCTGGGCACGGGCCCGGACCCGGATCTCGCCGCTGGTCTTGAGTGAGGCGAACACCGCGCCGTGGAAGGTGAACAGCACCAGGGTGGTGAGTCCGCCGAGCAGCGCGTACGGGTTGAGCAGGTCCCAGAGGGTGCCGACGTAGTTCTTGTCCCGGTCGATGTCGACGCCGTGCACGATGTTGGCGAAGGCGACGCCCCACAGGAAGGCGGGCAGCAGCGAGGTCCAGAAGATCGCCAGTTCCCAGTTGCGCTGCCAGCGTTCGCCGCTGCGCTGGTGCCGGTACTCGAAGGAGACGCCGCGGACGATCAGGCAGACCAGGATCAGCAGCAGCGGGACGAAGAAGCCGCTGAACAGGGTGGCGTACCAGTCGGGGAAGGCCGCGAAGGTGGCGCCGCCCGCGGTCAGCAGCCAGACCTCGTTGCCGTCCCAGACCGGGCCGATGGTGTTGATCAGGACGCGGCGTTCGGCGGTGTTCCGGGCCAGCAGCCGGGTGAGGACGCCGATGCCGAAGTCGAAGCCCTCCAGGAAGAAGTAGCCGATCCACAGGACGGCGATCAGGACGAACCAGAGGTCGTGCAGGTGCATGTGATCCGTCCTCAGTACGCGAAGGCGAGGGGCTGGTCGGCGTCCTCGTCGTCGGAGGGTCCGCGCAGGGTCGGGTCCTTGGCGGGCGGCTTCTCGGAGGTGTCGGGCCCGGCGGCGGCGTACTTGGCGAGCAGCCTGACCTCGATGACGGCGAGGATCGCGTAGAGCACGGTCAGCGTGGTCAGGCCGACCACCTGGGTGCCGACGGTGACGTTGGGGGAGACCGCGTCGCGGGTGCGCATCAGGCCGAACACCACCCAGGGCTGGCGGCCCATCTCGGTGAAGATCCAGCCGAAGCTGTTGGCGAGCAGCGGGAAGCCCATGGTGAGGATGCCGATCCGCCAGCTCCACCGGGTGAAGAAGACGTTCATCTCGCGGTTCCTGGTGAGCATCAGCTTCGGCGGCTCGTCCTCGGCGGTGCGGTGCTCGGGAGCGAGCCAGAACCTGCGGCGGGTGGTCCACAGGCCGATCAGCGCGGCGACGAAGGACGTCATGCCGAAGCCGATCATCAGCCGGAATCCCCAGTAGGTGACGAAGATGTTGGGGATGTAGTCGTCCGGCTGCCCGCCGTACTTGGCGGCCTCGGCGGCGGCGGTGTCGTTGATGCCTGGCACCGAGGACGAGAAGTCGTTGTGGGCGAGGAAGGACAGTATCCCGGGGATCTCCAGCTCGACCGAGTTGTGGCCCTTGGACACGTCGCCGACCGCGAAGACCGAGAACGGGGCGGGCGCCTGGGTGTCCCACAGGGCCTCGGCGGCGGCCATCTTCATCGGCTGCTGCTCGAACATCACCTTGCCGAGGGTGTCGCCGCTGATCGCCACCCCGAGGCCGGCGACCACGGCGATGGTCAGGCCGACCCGCAGCGAGGTGCGCATCGCGGCGGTCTTCCGGCCGTCGGTCTGCTTGCCGCGCTTGGCCCGCCACAGGTGGTAGCTGGCGATGCCGACCACGAAGGCGGCGCCGGTGAGGAAGGCGGCGGTGAGGGTGTGGAAGACCTGCACCACGGTGGTGTTCTGGGTCAGCACCCGGACGATGTCGGTGAGCTGGGCCTTGCCGGTGGCCGGGTCGATCTTGTAGCCGACCGGGTGCTGCATCCAGGAGTTGGCGGCCAGGATGAAGTAGGCGGAGAGGGCGGTGCCGATCGCCACCAGCCAGATGCAGGCCAGGTGGATCTTCTTCGGGAGCCGGTCCCAGCCGAAGATCCACAGGCCGATGAAGGTGGACTCGAAGAAGAAGGCGATCAGCGCCTCCATCGCCAGCGGGGCGCCGAACACGTCGCCGACGAAGCGGGAGTAGTCGGACCAGTTCATGCCGAACTGGAACTCCTGGACGATGCCGGTGACCACGCCCATGGCGATGTTGATCAGGAAGAGCTTCCCCCAGAACTTGGTGGCGTGGAAGTACTTCTCCTTGCCCGTGCGCACCCAGGCGGTCTGCAGTCCGGCCACGATCGAGGCCAGGCTGATGGTGAGGGGCACGAAGAGGAAGTGGTAGACGGTGGTGATGCCGAACTGCCATCGCGAGATGGTCTCGTGAGCGACTGCTAGGTCCACTGCGCCCTCTCTCACAGGTTTCGCACATAACGGACGGAACGCATATGTAGCACTCAGGTGCGCCATACCCACCCAAGCTTGTCCGCTTGTGAACGTGAACACGTTCACAAGGGAAGTATCCATGATACTTATCGGTGCGGATGCACGGGGGTGGGGTGTTCTCGGACACGCCGATGATCCGACGTCCGGCCGACCCCCCACAAGCGGCACCGGGGCAGCCCGGCTGTACCGAACGGCGCTTGACACCGCCCGCCCTGACCCGGCGTCAGACCGGTGCGGGCCTCAGCGCTGCAGCGGCAGCGAGAGCCGGAACACCGCGCCCTCGCCCGGCGCGGTGCGCAGCGACAGCTCCCCGTCGTGCGCCGAGACCAGGGCGCTGGCGATGGCCAGGCCCAGGCCCGACCCCCCGGCCTGGCCGGGCAGCCGGGTGCGCGCGGCGTCCGCCCGGTAGAAGCGCTCGAAGACCAGGGCGGCCTGCTCCTCCGTCAGCCCCGGCCCCTGGTCGGCGACCTCCAGCAGGCAGCCGCCGGACGCCCGGCCCACGCCGATCCGCACCGCGGTGCCGGACGGGGTGTGCTTGACCGCGTTGCCCACCAGGTTGGTCACCACCTGGCGCAGCCGGGCCTCGTCGCCCAGCACCGGCGCGGCCTGCGGGGAGCCCAGGCCGTTCGGGCCGGTCAGCGCGACCGGGCGGCCCGGGTCCAGCGCGGTCAGGTCGTGCAGGGCGTCGGCGGCCAGCGTGCGCAGGTCCATCGGGGCCAGGTTGAGCGGGCGCTCCTCGTCGAGCCGGGCCAGCATCAGCAGGTCCTCGACCAGCGCGCCCAGGCGCACCGCCTCCGACTCGATCCGGTCCATCGCCCGGTCCACGTCCTGCAGCGCGCCCATCCGGTGCAGCTCGGCGAAGCCCCGGATGCCCGCCAGCGGGGTGCGCAGCTCGTGCGAGGCGTCCGCGACGAAGCGGCGCATCCGCTGCTCGGAGGCGGCCCGGGCGGCGAACGCCGTCTCGATGTGGGTGAGCATCCCGTTCAGCGCGGCGGACAGCCGGCCCGCCTCGGTGCGCACCGGCAGCTCCGGCATCCGGTACGACAGGTCGCCGTCGGCGATCCGCTGGGCGCCCGCCTCCAGCTGGCGCAGCGGCCGCAGCCCGGCCCGCACCGCGAGCGCGCCGAGGCCCGCGATGCCGACCAGCACCGCGCCGCCGATGGTCAGGAAGGTGGTGCGCAGGTGCGAGATGGTGGACTCGACGTCCGCCAGCGGCACCGCGACCTGCACGTACCGGGGCACCGTGAGGTCGCCGCCCGCGGTGGCGCGCTGCAGCGGCAGCACCATCGAGCGCCACTCGCCGGCCTTCGGCCCCGAGGCGGTGAACGGGTCGTCCAGCCGCTCGGTCAGGCCCTTGCGGTCCAGCGCGGGCAGCTGCGGGGCCGGGTCGGAGTCGCTCAGCGGCTGCCGGATCACCGACAGCACCGAGCCGTCCTCGGCCAGGTAGCGCACCACGTACTCGCTGGGCAGGCTCTGCCCGGAGCGGCGGCCGACGTTCTGCGCGCTGAACACCGAGCTGGTGGTCTGCCGGGTCGGCGGGCGGCGGGAGAGCGGTTCGGCGAACCGGTCGAGCTGCTCGTCGGCCCGGTCCACCAGCTGGCCGCGGACGGTGCCCAGCACCAGGGTGTCGCTCACCACCAGCCCGGTGGTGACCAGCAGCAGCGCGAGCACCAGCAGGCGCACCCGCAGCGAGAAGCGGGCCATCTCAGCTGTTCGGCGGGCGGCGCAGCGCGTAGCCGATGCCGCGCACCGTGTGGATCAGCTTGGGGCCGTGCACGGGGCCGGAGTCGAGCTTGCGGCGCAGGTAGGAGATGTACGACTCGACGATGGAGAGGTCGCCGCCGAAGTCGTACGCCCACACGTGGTCGAGGATCTGCGCCTTGGAGACCACCCGGCCGACGTTGGCCATCAGGTAGTGCAGCAGCTTGAACTCGGTGGGGGAGAGCGAGACCGGGAGGCCGCCGCGGGTGACCTCGTGCGCGGTCGGGTCCAGGGTGAGGTCGGCCACCACCAGGCGGCCGTCGTCGGCCGGGCCGCCGGCCCGGCGCAGGATCGCCCGGATCCGGGCGATCAGCTCCTCCAGGCTGAACGGCTTGGTGACGTAGTCGTCGGCGCCGACCGCCAGGCCCTGCACCTTGTCGCCGGTCCCGTCCTTGGCGGTCAGGAACAGCACCGGGACGTGCTCGGGGCTCTGCGGCCACTGGGTCTGGTCGCGCAGCCGCTGCACCACGGTGAAGCCGTCCAGGTCGGGCAGCATGACGTCCAGCACGACCAGGTCGGGCCGCTCGGCGGCGACCGCGTCCAGCGCCTCCTGGCCGGTGGCGGCGGAGGCCACCCGGAAGCCGGAGAACCGCAGGCTGGCCGAGAGCAGCTCGCGGATGTTCGGTTCGTCGTCCACCACCAGCAGGAACGGCTCGCCGCCGACCTGGGTGGTCGCGGCCGGGTTCGACTGCACTGCGCCTGACACGATTGCTCCGCCTCCCGGCCGGACGAATGGGCCACCCCGGACACCACGGGGCCTGTCCGCGATGCCCGCCGGGCTGACCCGACCGGACACCGTCAGACAGACCCTAGCCCGACCAGACTACGCAAAGTGAATGAAGATTGGATTAGTCATCCGCTCGTACCCGAACCGGTACCGGCGCCGCCCCCGGTGCCGCCGCCGTTGCCGCCGCGGCCGCCGAAGCCGCCCGTGGCGTTGCCCTCGGTGAGCTGGGTGGCGTTGTAGGAGCCGTCCTCGGCCTTGCTGCCCAGCACGGTGACGCTCTGGCCGGGCTGCAGGTCGCCGACCTTGCCCTCCTTGGTGGTGGTGACCTTGGTGGAGTCGCCGGTGGTGATCTTGACGGTGGTGCCGTTGGCCTCGGTCAGGTAGACGGTGCTGCCGTCCACCGACTTCACGGTGCCGCGGGTGAAGCCGCCCGCCGCGCCGCCGGGGGCCTGGCCGTTGCCGGTGCCGCCGTTCTGGCCGCCGCCGAAGCCGCCGTAGCCGCCGCGCCCGGTGCCCCCGGTGCCGCCGGGGAACCGCCCGTTCGTGGCGCTCGCCCGGTTGCCGGTGCCGGTGCTGGTGCCGTTGTCCTTCTGGTACCAGACGCCGCCCGCGAACGAGAGCACCGCGACGACGCAGCCGGCCAGTACCAGGGTCGGCCAGGGGAGCTTGCGGCGCGGTGGCGCGGCCAGCTCGGCGGTGATGTCGCGGGCGTCCGGCGCGGTGGCCAGCAGCTCCTGGTCGTCAGACACGGGGGTCTCCTTCTACTCGTGCCGGAGGGCGTCGATCGGGCGCAGCGAGGCGGCCCGGTTGGCGGGGTAGCTGCCGAAGAACAGGCCGATGGCGACGGCGATGGCGAACGCGCCGAGCACCGACTCGGGGATGACCACCGGCTTGATGCCGACCACCGAGAAGTGCGAGCCGACGATGCCGGCCAGCACGCCGAGCCCGGCGCCGACCACCGACAGCAGGGTGGACTCGGCGAGGAACTGGCCGAGGATGACGGCGCGGGGCGCGCCGAGCGCCTTGCGGATGCCGATCTCCCTGGTCCGCTCGGTGACGGTGACCAGCATGATGTTGGTGATGCCGATGCCGCCGACCAGCAGCGAGATCGCGGCGACCGCGCCGAGCAGGACGGTGAAGGTCTTGGTGGTGGACTCGCGGGCGGTCAGCAGCGAGGTCTGGTTGCTGATCCGGAAGTCGACCTTGGTGGCGTCCTTGAGGGCGTGGGTGCCCATCAGGATCCGGGTGATGTCGGCCTGCGCCTCGGTGGTGGCCTCGGCGGAGGACGCCTGCACCAGGATCTGGTTGACCGAGCCGAAGCCGGTGAACGCGTTCTGCACGGTCGGCAGCGGGGCGATCACCACGTCGTCGGGGTCGTTGAAGCCGGTGGAGCCCTTGGTCTTCAGCACGCCGGTCACGGTGAACGGGGTGCCGCCGATGGTGATCCTCTTGCCGACCGGGTCCTCGGCGGCGAACAGCTCCTTGGCGGTGGTCGCGCCGAGCACCGCGACCTTGCGGGAGTTCAGCACGTCGTCGGCGGAGAAGTAGTCGCCCTTGTCGACCTTCAGGTTGGCGGTCTCGAAGTAGGCGGGGTAGGTGCCGACGATCTGCCCGGGCTGGTACGAGATGTTCCCGTACAGCGCGGTGCCGCTGGTGGTGACCACCGGGGCGACCGACTTGACGGCCGGGGCGTCGGTGGCCGAGGCGAGCGCCTTGGCGTCCTCGACGGTGAGTTTCTTGGCGGCGGTGGCCGAGCCGCGCGAGGCGGAGGAGGAGACGGTCAGCGAGTTGGTGCCGAGCGAGGTGATCGACTCCTTGACCGCCACCGAGGAGCCGTTGCCGACCGCGAGCAGCAGGATCACCGAGGCCACGCCGATCAGCACGCCGAGCATGGTCAGCGCGGAGCGGACCTTGTTGGCGGCCAGGCCGCCGACCGCGAAGCGGAGCATCTGCCAGGCGATCACGCGACCACCCCCGCGGCGGCGGCCAGGGCGGGCGGCGGCCCGTCGGCCGGGGCCTGCCGGACGTCGGAGACGATCGCGCCGTCGACCAGCCGGACGACCCGCTTGGCGTGCAGCGCGACCTCGTCCTCGTGGGTGATCACCACCACGGTGCGGCCGCGCGCGTTGAGTCCGTCGATGATGCCCAGCACCTCCTCGGTGGAGCGGCTGTCGAGGTTGCCGGTGGGCTCGTCGGCGAGCAGCATCGCGGGCGCGGTGACCAGCGCCCGGGCCACCGCGACGCGCTGCTGCTGGCCGCCGGAGAGCTGGTTGGGCTTGTGCCCGGCCCGGTCGGCCAGGCCGACCAGGCTGAGCGCGGCCAGCGCCCGGCGGCGCCGTTCGGCGGCCCGCACGCCCGCGTAGGCGAGCGGCAGTTCGACCTGGGCCAGCGCGGTGGTGCGGGGCACCAGGTTGAAGGACTGGAACACGAAGCCGATCTTGCGGTTGCGGACCAGCGCGAGCTGGCCCTCGTCCAGGTGGCCGACGTCGGTGCCGTCCAGCAGGTAGCGGCCGGAGCTGGGCACGTCCAGGCAGCCCAGGATGTTCATCAGGGTCGACTTGCCGGAGCCGGAGGAGCCCATCACCGCGACGTAGTCGCCCTCCGCGATGTCCAGGTCCACGCCGAGCGGCTCGCCGCCGTCGGTCACCGGCCCGCGCAGGGCGTGCACGACGGCGTCGCCGTGGCCGTACGACTTGGTGACCTTGCGGATCTGGATCACCGGGGGCTTGGCGGTGCGCATCAGCGGGTGCCTCCGCCGCCGCCGCTGCGGGAGCCGCCGGTCCCGCCGCCGAAGCCGCCCGTGCCGCCGCCGAAGCCGCCGGCGCCGCCGTTCAGGCCGGGGAACTGGCCGGACGGGAAGCCGTTGCCGGTGCCCGCGGTGGTGGAGGTCAGCTCGACCTTCTCGCCCTCGGTCAGGCCGTCGGTGACCTGCACGGTGCTGTCGCCCTCGATGCCGACGGCGACCTGCACCCGTTCGGTGGAGCCGTCGTCGTGCACCACGGTGGCGGTGCGGGTGCTGCCGGTGCCCTGGAGGGCCGCGGTGGGCACCGACAGGGCGTTCTCGGCGGAGCCGGTGGTCACCGAGATGGTGGCGCTCAGGCCGGTGCGCAGGGCGGAGGTGTCGCCGCCGATCTGCAGCGTCGCGCCGTACTGCACGGCGCCGTTGGTGGAGCTGGAGGGCAGCGAGGAGACCGACAGCACGGTGGCGTCCAACTTGGTGTCGGACTGCGCGTTCAGCGTGACGGTGGCCGCCTGGCCCTTCTTCAGCTTGAGCGAGTCCAGCTCGGAGAAGTTCGCGGTGACCTCCATCCCGGCCGGGTTGGTCAGCACGATGAAGCCGGTCGGGGTGCTGCTCGAACTGCCGCTGCTGGTACCGGACTTGGTGCCGGACGAGCCGGAGGAGCTGCCGCCGGAGGAGGACGAGCCGGCGGAGCCGGTGCCGGAGACGCTCTCGCCGACCTTGCCGGTGATCGAGGCGACGGTGCCGTCGGTGGTGGCGGTGAGCGTGGTGCCGGCCAGCGCGTCCTTGGCGTTGGCCAGCGTCGCCTCGGCGTTGTCGACCTGCTGCTGGGCGGAGGCCACCTGCGCCTGGTCGACCTTGACGGTGGTCGTGGTGGTCGGCTGCGGGGTGCTCTGGGCGCCCGCGCCGCTGCCGCTGCCGCCGCTGCCGCCGCTGCGGCCGGAGTTCGAGGAGCCGGAGCCGGCCGTGCCGGGCACCGTGGTGGTGACCGTCTCGCCCGCCTCGGCCTTGGTCAGGTTGGCCTCGGCCGTGTTCAGCGCGGACTGCGCCTGGTCGACCTGCTGCTGGGCGGCGGCGGTGTCGACGGTGGCCAGCACCTGGCCCTTCTTCACCGCGTCGCCGACCGCGACCTTCACCGCGGTGAGCCGGCCGCCGGTGGTGAAGTCCTGCGCGGCGTCGGACGGCGAGAACAGCGTGCCCGATCCGGACACGGTGGCCTGGACCGTCCCCTTGGCGACCGTGGCGGTCCTGACCTTGGAACCGGTGGCGGCCTTGCTGGTGCCGCTGTCCAGGGTGGTGTACGCCAGCGCGGCCCCGCCGAGCAGGGCCACGCCGAGC
This sequence comes from Kitasatospora sp. NRRL B-11411, assembly GCF_000721345.1. NCBI lineage: Bacteria > Bacillati > Actinomycetota > Actinomycetes > Kitasatosporales > Streptomycetaceae > Kitasatospora > Kitasatospora sp. NRRL B-11411. The sequence continues at coordinate 60,942 of NZ_JOGH01000019.1, forward strand.
GCGGAGTTGACGAGGACGGCCCCACGCCGTCGCGGAAGCACCTTCATGGCGCAGAAGCATCGCCGGGCGCTCTTGCTCCGCTCTGTGCGGATCCTGAACGCCCGCTGGGACCAGCGATCCGGACAAATCCCCGCGCACCGACCGCCCCCGGACCGACCCCCTACCGGCCGACCACCAGCCCTTGACCCTGCTCCCAGAAACCTCCCAGCAAAGTCCCGTCACGGCTTCACGCGGGCCCCGGCGTCAGTCGGCGAGCCGCCCCGCGAAGTGGTCCAGGTAGGCCTGCATGTCGAAGTGCCCGTGCCCGGACAGCGCGAACACGATCGCCTGCGACTGACCGGACTCCCGGCAGGCCAGCGCCTCGTCCACGGCCGCCCGCACCGCGTGGGTGGACTCCGGCGCCGGCACGATGCCCTCGGCCCGGGCGAACGCCACGCCCGCCTCGAAGCAGGCGCTCTGCGGCACCGCGACGGCCTCGACCAGCCCGAGCTCCTTGAGGTGGCTGACGATCGGCGACATGCCGTGGTAGCGCAGGCCCCCGGCGTGGATCGCGGGCGGGGTGAAGCCGTGCCCGAGGGTGTGCATCTTCATCAGCGGGGTGGTGCCCGCGCTGTCGCCGAAGTCGTAGTCGTAGCGGCCCGCGGTCAGCGAGGGGCAGGACGCGGGCTCCACCGCGAGCGCCCGCACCGCCCGGCGGCCCGCCAACTGCTCGCCCAGGAACGGGAAGGCCAGCCCGCCGAAGTTGGAGCCGCCGCCGGCCGCGCCGATCACCACGTCCGGGTAGTCGCCGATCCGGGCGAACTGGGCCAGCGCCTCCTGCCCGATCACCGTCTGGTGCAGCAGCACGTGGTTCAGCACCGAGCCGAGCGCGTACTTGGCCCGGCCGCCGGCGGCCGCCACCGACTCGACCGCCTCGGAGATCGCCAGCCCGAGGCTGCCGGGGGACGCCGGGTCGGCGGCCAGCGCGGCCCGCCCGGCGGCGGTCAGCTCCGAGGGCGAGGCGTGCACCGCGGCGCCGTAGGTCTCCATCAGGGCCCGCCGGTAGGGCTTCTGGTCGTAGGAGACCCGGACCATGAAGACCTCGCAGTCCAGCTCCAGGAAGGAGCAGGCCAGGCCGAGCGCGCTGCCCCACTGCCCGGCGCCGGTCTCGGTGACCAGCCGGGTCACCCCGGCCCGCTTGTTGTAGTACGCCTGCGCCAGCGCGGTGTTGAGCTTGTGCGAGCCGGTCGGGTTGCCGCCCTCGTACTTGTAGTAGATCCGGGCGGGGGTGCGCAGCGCCCGCTCCAGGCGCTCGGCGCGCACCAGCGGGGCCGGGCGGAAGCGGCGGTACAGGTCGAGGACCGGGCCGGGGATGTCGACCTCGCGCGGGCCGCCGAGCTCCTGGGCGGCGAGTTCGGCGGGGAACAGCGGGGCCAGGTCGTCGGCGGTGACCGGCTCCTTCGTGCCGGGGTGCAGCATCGGCGGGACCGGCTCGGGCAGGTCCGGCAGGATGTTGTACCAGGCGGTGGGGGTCGGGTCGGCGTGCTGCGGGCTCATCCGGGCTCTCCCTGCGGTGCGTCGTGCGCTTGCCGCAGGGAGTCCTTCCACCCGGACGGGGCGGGCAACCGCGCTGCCCACCCCGGCACCTGACGGCGGGTCAGAGCTCCTTGCGGAACGCCTCGGCCGCCGCCAGGAACAGGTCGTTGCCCTTGACCTCGCCGATCGAGACCCGGACGCCCTCGCCGGCGAACGGGCGGACCACCACGCCGGCCTCGGCGCAGGCGGCGGCGAAGTCCAGGGTGCGCTCGCCCAGGCGCAGCCAGACGAAGTTGGCCTCGGAGTCGACGACCGTCCAGCCCTGGGCGCGCAGGGCGGCGGTGACCCGGGTGCGTTCGGCGACCAGGGCCTCGACCCGCTCCAGCAGGGCCGTCTCGGCGCGCAGCGAGGCGACCGCGGCGTCCTGGGCGAGCTGGCTGACGCCGAACGGGACGGCGGTCTTGCGCAGCGCGTCGGCGACCGGCTCGTGGGCGATCGCGAAGCCGACCCGCAGGCCGGCCAGGCCGTACGCCTTGGAGAAGGTGCGCAGCACGCAGACGTTGGGGCGGTCGCGGTAGAGCTCGATGCCGTCGGGGACGTCGGCGTCGCGGATGAACTCGCGGTAGGCCTCGTCCAGCACGACCAGGACGTGCGCGGGGACGGCGTCCAGGAAGCGGACCAGTTCCTCGCGGTGGAGGGCCGCGCCGGTCGGGTTGTTGGGGTTGCAGACGAAGATCAGCCGGGTGCGGTCGGTGATCGCGGCGAGCATCGCGTCGAGGTCGTGGGCCTCGTCGGCGGTCAGCGGGACGGGCACGGGGGTGGCGCCGGCGACCTGGGTGATGATCGGGTACGCCTCGAAGGAGCGCCAGGCGAAGATCACCTCCTCGCCGGGGCCGGCCGCGGAGAGCACCAGGGACTGGGCGACGCCGACCGAGCCGGTGCCGGTGGCGACGTGCTCGGCGGGGACGCCGAAGCGGGCGGCGAGTTCGGCGGTCAGGCCGCTGACCGCCATGTCGGGGTAGCGGTTGAAGGCGCCCGCGGCGGCGATCGCGGCTTCCAGCACGCCGGGCAGCGGCGGGTAGGGGTTCTCGTTGGAGGAGAGCTTGAAGGCGTCGGCTCCGGCGGGCTTGCCCGGCTTGTAGCTGGGGATGCCGTCCAGGCTGGGCCGCAGGCGGGGGCCGTGTTCGCGCTGAACCACGGGGTTCTCCGTTTCTCGTTACTCGGCGGTGGCGCCGTTCCGCCCCCGGTCGGGTGCCGTGAACGATACCGACCGCCCTCACCCGTGCGGGTGAGATGCTCGTCCGGGTTACGGGTGCAGTTCGGCCATTCTGCCGGGTTCCTTTGGCACATGTCAGAGGTATCGGGGCCGGAAAACCGCGGGGTTCGAAGGGGGGCCGCCGGAGCCGTTCATGGAGAAACGTATCTCCGACGTCCTGTAGCGAACCGGTCACGGACCGCCGCCGTGCGCCATACGATCGGTCCGCCATGACAGCAGCAGCCAACCAGAACGGTCGACGGGCCACCGCGTCCCGGCGCCTGGAGCGGGCCGGCATCCGGGACGTCGCGGCGGCCGCCGGCGTGTCCATCACCACCGTCTCGGACGCCCTGAACGGCAAGGGCCGACTCCCCGACGAGACCCGCAGCCGGGTCCGCGAGGTCGCCGAGCGCCTCGGCTACCGGCCGTCCGCGGCCGCCCGCACCCTGCGCACCGGGCGGTCCGGCCTGATCGGACTGACCGTCACCACGTACGGCGAAGAGCCGTTCACCTTCACCGAGTTCGCCTACTTCGCCGAGATGGCCCGGGCCGCCACCAGTGCCGCGCTGGGCCGCGGCTACGCCCTGGTGGTCCTGCCCGCCTCCTCCCGGCACGACGTGTGGAGCAACATCGCGCTCGACGGCACGGTGGTGATCGACCCGCCCGACCAGGACCCGCTGGTCACCGAACTGTACCGGTCCGGGGTGCCGGTGGTCTCCGACGGGAAACCGGGCAACTGCCCGGTCACCGCCTGGGTCGACAACGACCACGAGGCCGCCGTGCTGGGCATCCTGGAGCACCTGAGCGAGGCCGGCGCCCGCCGGATCGGCCTGCTCACCGGCACCTCCACCGACACCTACACCCGGCTCTCCACCGAGGCGTACCTGGCCTGGTGCGACCGGGTCGGCCAGGAGCCGGTCTACGAGGCGTACCCGGCGCACGACCCGGCCGCCGGGGCGGTGGCCGCCGACCGGCTGCTGGCCCGCCCGGACCGCCCGGACGCGGTCTACGGCCTGTTCGACCCGAACGGCACCGACCTGCTGGCCGCCGCCCGCCGGTACGGGCTGCGGGTGCCGGACGACCTGCTGCTGGTGTGCTGCAGCGAGTCCGACGTGTACGCCAACACCGAACCCCCCATCACCACGCTGTCCCTGAAGCCCCGTCGGATCGGCACCACCGTGGTCAACCTGCTGATCGACGCGATCGAGGGGGTCGACGCCGGCACCGGCACCGCCCCCGGCCGGCTCTTCCCGCCGCGCTACCGCACGGCCGGCACCGGCCCGCCGCCCGGCACCCTGATGCCCACCGAGCTGATCGTCCGGGCCTCCTCGCAGCGCCGCAGCCCGCGCACCACCGTCAGCCCGCCCCGGCCGCCCGGCGAGGTGTAGCCGCACCGCCCGGCCGGCCCGTCGCCGACCCGCCCCGCCCGCCACTGGTCGAGACCACCGCGAAACGGTGCAGACCGGGCGGTGCGGCGGCCCGCGCGGGGCGGGCCGGGCGGTGCGGCGGAAATCGGATACCGACCAGGTGAGGACGACGGGAGACTGCGCTTCCTATGATGGGCGAATGACACCCGAGGACCTCTTCCGCGAACCCGAGCACCCGCACTCGGGCCCCCGCCCCCGCCAGGACCTCGACGTGCTCCCGCAAGGCTCCTACTTCGAACCGGCCGCACCCGTCGGCTACCCGTACGAGGAGACCCACAGCACCTTCGGCGGCGCCCGCTACCTGGAGCAGCACTGGGCCCCCGCAGGCCAGTTCGGCACCGAGGCGGCCCCCGCCCCCGGGCACTACGCGCCCACCGGGCAGGCCCCGCACGAGGACCCGCCGACCATCGAGCTCGGCCCGCCGATCGAGACCCAGCCGGTCGAGGTGCACTTCCCGTACCCGCAGCCCGAGCCCGGCGAGGGCCCCGGCCCGCTGTTCGTCATCGGCGACGTGCACGGCTACCTCGACGAACTGCTCGCCGCCCTCCACCAGCAGGGCCTGATCGACACCGACGGCCACTGGTCGGCCGGCCGCTCCCGGGTCTGGTTCCTCGGCGACTTCACCGACCGCGGCCCCGACGGCATCGGCGTGATCGACCTGGTCATGCAGCTCGCCGCCGAGGCCGCCGCGGCCGGCGGCTACTGCCGCGCCCTGATGGGCAACCACGAACTGCTCTTCCTCGGCGCCTCCCGCTACGGCGACGAGGCCGTCCAGTCCACCGCCGGCACCGCCTCCTTCCTCGCCGCCTGGCGGCTCAACGGCGGCCAGCAGCACGACCTGGAGCGCCTGCAGCCGCACCACATCAGCTGGCTGTCCCGGCTGCCCGCGATGGCCCTGGAGGACGGCCACCTGCTGCTGCACTCCGACACCACCGCGTACCTCGAGTACGGCGAGACCATCGCCGACGTCAACGACGCCGTGCACGCCCTGCTCGCCGACGAGGGCATCGACGAGTGGTGGGACGCCTTCCGCAAGTTCACCAAGCGCTTCGCCTTCCGCGGCCAGGCCGGCACCATGGCCGCCCAGGAACTGCTCGCCGTGTACGGCGGCTACCGGGTCGTCCACGGCCACAGCCCGATCCCGTACCTCACCGGCGACCAGCCCGAGGACGGCTCCCCCCCGCACGTCCCCGGCCCGTACATCTACGCCGACGAGCTGGCCATCGCCATGGACGGCGGCGTGACCATGGACGGCCGCCTGCTGGTCGCCCGGCTGCCACTGAACTGACCCCCGCCGGAACACCCCCGCACTGAACGACTGAACGGCAACTGCACCGCAGCGCAAGGGAACTGAGCGTCCGGAAGTTCCGGAAAGAGACTGTCGGCCCGCTCCCGGCCGCCCCTACCATCGAGGCCACAGACCCTCCGTCGACCTCGCGGAACGGGGCACCCATGAGCAACCCCCCGCGCCTGCTCGCCGAGGACCGCGCCGACTTCGCGCGCCTGCTCGACGAAGCACTGCGCGACACCGGCGTCCGACAGGCCCTCGCCGAACCCGGCGCCCACCTCACCGCCGAACAGCTCCACACCAAGGCGCTCGCCGACGCCGACACCGTGGCCGCACCGGCCGCCCCCGAGTACGCGCACTACCTGGCGCTGCGCACCGCGCTCGCCGAGCACCCGGGCAGCACCCCGCCCGCCGGGGCCGGGCTGTTCCCCGTCCTCACCGTGCTCACCCCCGTCCTGGCCGGCGCCGCCGGACTCGTCCTGCTGCTGCTCGGCTGGCTGCTGCGGGCCGCCGCGCCCGACCTCGCGCTCGGCCGCTCCACCGTCACCGCCGGCGTGCTGGCGCTGGCCGTCGCCGCCGGCGCCCTGCTGGTCGGCGGCGCCGGACTCGTCCTCACCGCGCTGCGCGACGCCGCCACCACCCCCGGCCACGCCGACCCGCAGCAGCACGCCGACCTCGCCGAGGCCCGCGCCGCCTGGCGCACCGCGCTGCGCGAACGCGCCCTGCTGCCCTGGCTGCACGCCAACCTGGCCGCCGCCCCCGCGATCGCCCCGCTGCCGGCCGCCCGCACCGCCCCGCCCGACCTGCACAGCCCCGGCTACAGCCGCGCCGCGTACTCCTCCCCCGGCTTCAGCAGCCCCGGCGCCGAGGGCCTGACCGACAGCCAGGGCCACCCCCGCCCGGCCGAGTTCACCGGCCCCGGCTACTCCTCCCCCGACTTCACCAGCCCCGGCCCCGAGGGCCTCACCGACGACCGCGGCCGCCCCCGCCCCGAGGGCCCGGGCTTCACCGGCCCCAACGAGGTCTGACCCCCGGGGCCGACACACGTTCCGCCCCGGAGGCGGCGACGGCCGCCAGGGCGGAGCGGGCCGGCGCCGGAGCGGCCGGCCGCGGGCCCCGCCAGGGGGGCTCACGCCGGGCGGACCTCCCGCACCCGCGCCCGGTCCGGCACCGCCGCGCCGCAGCCGACCGCACAGCGTCCACCCGTTACTGCCAGGCCAGTTGACGTACCGCCGAGGCCCGCCGGCAGCAGGACGGCCCGGGCCGCTCAGCGGCGCGGCCGCAGGGCCAGCGCCACCGGCACGCCCAGCGCGCACAGCACCGCGCAGCCCGTCCAGACCAGGGTGTACGCGGTGGCGGAGGGGACGTCGGGCCGCAGCAGCAGGTGGTCCAGGACGGCGGCCGCGACCACGCCCGCCGCCGCGCCCGCCAGCGACTTCAGGGTGTTGTAGACGCCCGTCCCGATGCCGGTCTGGTCGGCGGGCAGCCGCCGCATCAGCAGGGCCGGCAGCAGGCTCAGCCCCAGCCCGGCCCCGTACCCGGCCAGCGCGCCGCCCAGGGCGAACTGCCAGGCCGCCTCGTGCCCGAGCGCGATCGTCCCGTAGCCCGCCGCGCACAGCGCGAACCCGGCCCCGAGCACCGCCGGGACGTCGTGGCGCCGGGTCAGCCGGTGCGCCGTCACCGCGCCCAGCGTCGCCGCCGCGGTCTGCGGCAGCACCAGCAGCCCCAGCACCAGCGGCACCGCGCCCAGCCCGTAGCCGGTCTCCGCGGGCTTCGCCGCCTCGAACGCCAGCGTCGGCCCCTGCGCCCCGTACAGCGCGCAGCCCAGCAGGAAGCTCAGCCCGAACACCGGCGCGGTGGCCCGGCGGGCCAGCAGCCGGACGTCCACCATCGGCTCGGCCGCCCGCAGTTCCTGCCGGACGAACAGCGCCAGCAGCAGCGCCCCCGCCGCCAGCAGCGGCAGCGTCACCGCGCCCGGCAGCACCCCGCTCGCGCCCAGGCCGGACAGCAGCAGGGTCAGGCCCAGCGAGAGCAGGACCGCGCCCGCCCAGTCGGTCCGACCCGCCGCCCGGGTCTCCGACTCCGGGACCAGCCACCACACCACCGGCAGCGCCAGCACCGGCAGGACGGCCAGCGCCCACAGCAGCGGGCGGGTGGCCGCCGGGTCCGCGCCCAGGCCGCCGACCGCGAGCGCGCCCAGCGTGGAGCCCACCGTCAGCGCGCCGACCAGCAGCCCGACCGCCCGGCCGCCGCGCTCCTCGCCGAGGCGGTCGCGCAGCACGGCGAACTCCAGCGGCAGCCAGCACGCCAGGAACCCGGACAGCGCCCGCCCGGCCAGCAGCACCGGCAGGTCCGGGGCCAGCGCGGTGACCGCGAAGCCCAGCAGGGTCAGCAGCACGGTGGCCCGCAGCAGCCGGCGGTGCCCGTACAGGTCGCCCAGCCGGGAGGTCAGCGGCACCGCGACGCCCGACACCAGGAACTCGACGCCCAGCGCCAGGCTCAGGTCGGAGGCCCGCAGGTCCAGGTGCTCGCCGAGCCGGGGCAGCAGGATCGGGAACCCGCCCTGCAGCACCCCGCTGGCGAACTCCACCAGCGCCAGCAGCGGGACGGCGGACAGCGCGGGACGGGTGGGCGAGGGGACGGCGGCGACGGTCATCGGCGGTTCCGTGGGGGTGCGGAGGGCGGTGGGGGTGGCGGCAAGGATGGCTAACCTGGAGGCCACCGCACCGCCCACGCACGAATCCGTTCCTGCGGCCCACCCCGCGCAAGGATCAGCCATGATCGACGAACTCGACCTGGCGCTCGTCGACGCCCTCCGGGTCGACCCGCGCGCCCCCTGGTCCCGGCTGGCCGCCCCGCTGGGCGTCGACCCGGCCACCCTGTCCCGCCGCTGGGCCCGGCTCACCGCGAACGGCGACGCCTGGGTCACCTGCTACCCCTCCGCCGACCGGATCGGCCGCGGCCTCACCGCGCTGGTCCAGGTCGACTGCCCCGCCGACCGGGTCACCGGCGTCGCCGCGGCCTTGGCCCGGCACCCGCAGGCCGCCAGCATCGAACTCGTCACCGGCGACGCCGACCTGCTGCTCACCGTCGCCGCCTACGACCACGCCGCCCTCACCGCCTACCTGCTGGACCGGCTCGGCACCGTCCCCGGCGTGCTGCGCACCCGCACCACGCTGGTCGAACGCACCGTGGCCGAGGGCAGCCGGTTCAGCAACGGGGCGCTGGACGCCGAGCAGCGCCGCGCGATCGCCGCGCCCCCGCCCGGCACGGCCCGCCCGGTCGCCGACCGCCGGGTCGAGGAGGACCTCGCGCTGATCCGGGCGCTCGGCGCGGACGGCCGGATGCCCTACGCCGCACTCGCCGCCCGCACCGGCCTGCCCGCCACCACCGTCCGCCGCCGCCTCGCCGAACTGCGCGACTCCGGCCGGGCGGTGCTGCGCTGCGACGCCTCCCCCCGGGTCACCGGGCACCCGGTCGGCGCGATGCTCTGGCTCGACGTCCCGCCCGCCGCGCTGCCCGACACCGCCCGCCGCCTCACCGCCCTCCCGCAGACCCGGATGTGCGCGGTCACCGTCGGCCCGGCGAACCTCGCCCTCTACCTGGTCGCCCCGCAACTGCCCGACCTGCGCCGGATCGAGCAGGACCTCGCCCAGCACCACCCGGCGATCCGGGTGCACGACCGCCACGTCACGCTGCGCACCCTCAAACTGGTCGGCCACCTGCTCACCCCGGACGGCCGCCGGACGGACTACGTCCCGATCGAGCCCTGACCGCGCCCCGCCCGGGGCCTCGGCCCAGCCGGCCGAGCGCCTCAGCCCAGCCTGCCGAGGGCCAGCGCCGCCAGCAGGGCCGCCGCGTCGCCGAGGACGCCGTCGTCGAAGCGGGCCCCGGCGGAGTGGTTGTACGGGGCGGTGAACGGGTCGGTGTCCGGCGGGCAGGCGCCGACCATGACGTACGCGGCGGGGACGTGCTCGGCCAGCACGCCGAAGTCCTCGGAGCCGGCCAGCGGGCGCGGCATCTCGATGTAGCGGTCCTCGCCCAGCAGTTGACGGACCGTCCGCTCCGCGTGGGCGGCCTCGGCGGGGTCGTTGACCGTCACCGGGTAGCCGTGCTCGACCACCGCGTCGACCCGGCAGCCGTGCGCCTCGCCGACGCCGCGGACCACCCGGACCGCCTCGGAGAGCACCCGTTCCCGGGCGGCGGGGGAGAAGGAGCGGACGGTCGCCTCGAAGACCGCCTCGTCGGGGATGACGTTCGCCGCGGTGCCCGCGTGGAAGGTGCCGACGGTCAGCACCACCGGGTCGAAGGCGTCGAAGCGGCGGGTGACCATGGTCTGCAGGGCGAGGACGGCCTCGCAGGCGGCGGGCACCGGATCGGTGGCCAGGTGCGGGCTGGAGCCGTGGCCGCCGCGGCCGCGGACCACCACCCGCAGGGTGTCGGAGGCCGCCATGATCGGCCCGGGCCGCCCGGCCACGTAGCCGGCCGGCAGCAGCGCGGCGCCGACGTGCAGGGCGTACGCGGCGGAGACCCGTTCGCCGGCCGCGTCCAGGACGCCGTCCTCGACCATCAGGGCCGCGCCGCCGCCGCCCTCCTCGCCGGGCTGGAACATGAACACCACGCTGCCCGCCAACTGCTCGCGGCGGGCGGCGAGCAGCCGGGCCGCGCCGACCAGCGCGGCGGTGTGCAGGTCGTGGCCGCAGGCGTGCATCGTGCCGGGGTTCTCGGAGGCGTACGGCAGGCCGGTGTCCTCCTGCACGGGCAGGCCGTCGAGGTCGGCGCGGAGCAGCACGGCCGGGCCGGGGAGGGCGCCGCGCAGCACGGCGGTGACCGAGGAGAGCCGCTCGCCGAGGGTGACCTCCAGCGGGAGGCCGTCCAGGGCGGCGAGGATCCGGGCCCGGGTGCGGGGGAGGTGGAGCCCGAGCTCGGGGTCGCGGTGCAGGGCGCGCCGCAGTTCGACGAGTCCGGGCTGCAGCGCGGCGGCGGCGCGGCGGAGTTCGTCGAGCGGGGGGTGAACGTCGGCCGACATGGGTGCGCCTCCTGGGTGGACGGGGAGCGGACGGTTCCCCGGCATCCTCACCCCGCGGCGGCCCGGCCCGGCCCCGGTGCACGGATCAGGCGGGACGGGCGGGTGCCGCGCACGGATCTTCCGGCGGCGGCCCGGGCGGCGCGGCGGCCAGCAGGGCGGCGGCGATCGCCCGGGCCTCGGCGGCGGGCGCGGGGGTGCCCTCGCGCAGCGCGGTGACGGTCGCGCCGTCCATCAGCAGGAGCAGCTGCCGGGCCAGGGCGGGCGGGTGCCCGGCGGCGGCCAGCAGCCCGGCCAGGTACCCGGCGACCCGCCGCTTGTGCGCGGCGGCGACCCGGTGCGCGGGGCTGTCCCGGTCGGCGGTCTCCAGCATGGTGTTGAGGAAGGCGCAGCCGCGGAAGCCCTCCCGGGCGAAGCTTTCGGCGAGCGCGTCGAACACCGCGAGCGGGTGACCGCCGAGCTCGGCCACCCGGGCGGCCAGCCAGTCCCGCCAGTCCCGGTCGTGGCGGGTGAGCACGGCGACGGCCAGCGCGTCCTTCCCGGCGAAGTGCCGGTAGAAGGAGGCCCGGCCGACACCGGAGGCGGCGAGGATCCGCTCGACCCCGACCGCGCGGATGCCCTCGGCGTAGAACAGCGCCTCGGCGGTGTCGAGCAGACGGGCACGGGCATGGGTGGCCATGCCCCCAGGCTAAGCCGTCCCCGACACTTCCCACCCGACCTCGAACTCCCTTGCGCATCAAGCGGATTCGTCCCGCCCCCGGCCTCCGGCTGCCACCATGGGCGGCATGAGGCACCCACGCCGAACCACCACCAGCGCCACCGCCGCCCTGCTGCTCGCCTGCGCCCTCGGCGCCGCCGCCTGCGACTCCGGCACCCCGGCCGACACCCGGCCCCGGACGGTGGCCGCCTTCACCACCGACCGGCCGCTGACCGCCGACGCGCTCGGCCGGGCGGCCGAACAGCTGCGCCGGCGCGCCGAGTTGCTGGGCCTGGCGGATCCGAAGGTGACCACCGACGGCGGCGTCCTCTCGCTCTCGGTCGCCGGCCCGATCGGCGACCGGCTCACCGCCCTCACCCACCGGCCCGCCCTGGAGTTCCGCCCGGTGCTCGCCGCCTCGGCGGACGGCGCCCCCCCCGCCACACCGGTGACGGGCCTGGTCCCGGCGCCGCTGCAGGACCGCTTCGCCGCCCTGGACTGCGCCGCGGCCCCCGCCGCCGCCGACCCCGCCGCCGACCCCGCCGCCGCCGACCCCGGCGAGCAGGTCCTGGCCTGCGACAGCGCCCAACAGCCGCAGGGCCGTTCAAAGTTCGCCCTGGGCCCGGTCGCGCTCCGGGGCCCCGACATCACCGACAGCAGCGCCGTGCTCGACCCGAACGGCTCCGGCTGGCAGGTGCAGCTGAACTTCACCCCCGCCGGGACGACCGCCTTCGCCGACCTCACCGGCCGGATCGCCGTCCTCGACTCCCCCGCCAACCAACTCGCCGTCGTCCTGGACGGCGCGGTCCTTTCCCACCCCGCCGTCCAGCAGGCCATCACCGGCGGCGGGGCCGTCATCACCGGCTCCTTCGACGCCGACGAGGCCAAGCGGCTCGCCGCCCAACTCGCCACCCCCGCCCTGCCCGCCGACCTCCACCCCGTCACCCCGTCGCCCTGACCCCGGCCGCCGCCCGCTCGTACGCGGTCCGGACCGGCCCCGAGCAGTCCCGAGCAGGCTTCCTGACGGCCTGTTACACAGCGGTGACGGTTCCAGGACCGCACACGAACGGTCCGCCTGCGAAGATCTGTCCGACGCAGCCGCTGGGTCCGCGAAGGAGCCCGGACCGATCCACAGCGCACGACCGCCGCGTCCAGCAGTTCTCCGGGGGGAGACCACTCATGTCCGCACGTCCGTCCGTCCGCCGTTCCCGCCTGCTCGCCACCGCCGTCGCGGTGGCCGCGACCGCCGCCGCCCTCGCGCCCACCGCCGCCTTCGCCGCCGACACCCCGTCCGGCGACCCCGCCGCCAAGCCCCTGGTCGCCACCCTGGCCCAGGCCCCCGGCCAGGGCCCGCTGACCCGCAGCGGCGACGGCGCCGACCTGACCATGACCGTCACCAACAACTCCGACCAGGCGCAGCCGTTCCACCCGTCGGTGGCCGTCACCCCGGTCGGCTCCGCCCCGGCCAACTGGCAGTGGATCGACTTCAGCGCCACCGCGATCTCCGCCCCGGACACCTACGGCCTGCGGACCTGGAGCGGCACCAACGAGTTCGCCGGCGCCGTCCTCCCCCTGAACTCCATGGCCAGCACGCCCTTCACCGTGCCGGCCCACACCACCTACAGCTGGAAGGTCTCGTTCAAGCTCACCGCCGCGCTCCCGGCGGACGACACCGCCGTGAACGTCGCACTGCGCAACGACCTCGGCGACAGCACCGACAGCGACCCGCTGAACCTGCCGGTCGCCGCCCCCACCGGCGCCTTCTACCAGACCTTCGACGGCTTCTCCGGCACCGTCCGCTTCCAGCAGCCGCTGGAGACCACCCTCAACCTGCTCAACAACGGCGCGAGCACCAGCACCGTCCACCCGACCCTCCGCTTCGGCGACGGCACCCGGCAGAGCCCCGCCACCCTCAAGCTGGAGGTCTGGCACGACGACGCCTGGGTCACCGTCCCCGGCAGCGACAACACCTGGCGTCTCCCCCCGGTCCCCGGAGGCCTGGACAGTGGCGCGAGCCACCAGTACCGGCTGCGCCTCTCCCTCGTCGACTTCGACCGCAGCGGCAGCTCCTACTTCAGCGACCAGCTCAGCCTCACCTCCACCACCGACCGCGGCCCGGTCGAGAACTCCGTGAAGTACTACCTCGACCTCGACGGCCCCCCGGCCGGCTGACCCGCCCCGCCACACCCCGTCCGCTGCCCCGGCCCCCCGGCCGGGGCAGCGGCGTCCCCCGCCCCGGATCCGCCGCCCGCCACCCGACCGCCCGGTTCAGGGCGCGGGCGGGCCGGGGGCGAGCAGGCGGCGCAGTGCGGCCGGGGTGTGGCCCACGTGCTCGCGGACGGTGCGGGTCAGGTGGGCCTGGTCCGCGAAGCCGAGTCGGGCGGCCAGGTCGGCGAGGCCGGGTGCGCCCGCGGCGATCCGGTCCATGGCCCGGGTGACGCGCACCCGGTTGCGGTAGCGGGTCAGCGAGACGCCCATCTGCCGGGAGAACACCCGGCTCAGCCGGTAGGGCGACACTTCCAGCAGCGCGGCCAGCGCGCAGAGCTGCCCGGCCGCCGGGTCCTCCGCCAGGATCGCCTCGCGCGCCGCGGCGACCAGCGCCCGGTCGGCCGGCCGCTGACGCACCATCGGCTCGCCGGCCGCCACCGCGACCAGGCGCAGCACCTGTTCCGTCAGCGCGTAGTCGAGGTCGCCGGTGCCCGCGGCGGCGACGAGCCGGCGGTGGGCGAGGTCGACGCGCGCGTCCACGTACACCGCCGCCGCGGCGGGAGGGCGTTCGAGGAGGGCGGGCCCGAAGCTGACCGAGGTGCAGAGGTCGCCGCCGGCCGGGTGCGCGAAGCGCTCCTCCTCGCCGGGCGCGCCCAGGTAGGCCACGGTCCGGTCCAGGTCGGTGTCGGCGCCGTCGGCCCGGCGCCGGAACCTGCCGCGCCGCACCAGCACCAGCCGGTGGTCGTCCCGGGTCTCCGGCTCCGACCAGCGGGTGTGGTCGGAGCGGCAGCCCACCACCGACACGGTGAACCCGGGCCGGGCGGCGAGCGTCGCAGCGGACAGCATGCCGCGGACAGTACGCCCCGGCTACGACAGCACCGGCCCGCAAGGATCTTCAAGACCTCCCCCGCCGCCACCCCGGATGCTGGGTGCCGCACCAGGAGGGGGAGCGCCCCGCTCCGCCACCCGTCCCTGCGTCCCGACCGGGAGTCGATCGCCCATGGCCTCCATCCACAAGGAATTCGTCGTCGAAGCCGCCCCCGAAGCGGTGTGGTCGGTGCTCAGCGACTACGGCGCGGTGCACGAGCGCCTCGCGCCCGGCTTCGTCACCGACACGCAGCTGAGCTCGGACACCCGCACCGTCACCTTCGCCGACGGCACCGTCGTCCTCGAACGGCTCGTCGACCTCGACCACGAGGCCCGCCGGGTCGCCTACACCGTGATCGGCGGCACCCTCCACCCTTCCCACCACCACGCCTCCATGCAGGCCCTGCCGGAGCCCGGCGGCCGCACCCGCTTCGTGTGGCACACCGACGTCCTCCCCGACACCCTGGCCGCCCCGATCGCCGAATCCGTCGAACACGGCTCGGCGGTGATCCGCCGCACCCTGGAATCCGGCACCCCAGAGCCTCGCCGCCGTGCTCGTCGCGGATCTGGTGGCTGATCTTCATCGAGCAGAACTTGAACAGAGGCAACACTGCGAAGAGTGACGACAGTCACGGGTGGTTCGAGGAGAAGACCTCGACCTCGCACTTCGCCGCACCACTGCGTTTGATCCGCGCGTCGCCGGTGATCAGCGGTACACCCAGGGCTTCCGCGAGGGCGACGTACTGGGAGTCGTACGCGCTGAGGTTGGCGTGCAGCTTCTTCACCCGGTCCCAGAAGGGCAGCGTCTCCCTTTTGGCGATGGGAAGCATCCGGTACGCGGCGATCGCCCGCTCCACCTCCTTCTCCGTCAGCTTGCCTCCACGCTGCATGCCGAGAAGGGCGGACTGGATCTCGTAGTCGAGGAGGGTGGGGGCGTAGACGTCCCCACCCTCGACCACGCGACTGCGGACGAGCTCTCCGTCGGAGGTCTGGGCGGTGAGAACCAGGACGAGAGCGGAGCAGTCGATGACGATCAACGTCCGGCTCGTCCCTCGTCGATGGCAGCGAGGACATCGGCTGTGCTGATGCTGGCGGTGGTCTCCCGGTTCAGCCGCTCCATCATCTGCGCCATCGTGGGCTTGGACGCCTCCTTGGCGATCAGATCCTGCATGAACGCCTGGAGCGACTGGCCCGCCTGGGCCGCGCGAACCTTCAGGGTCTGAACCTGGTCATCCGGGACGTCCCGGATCGTGAGGACTGTCATGGCTGCATTCTAACTCCAATGCCTGCAAAATGCAGATCCACGGAGGGCGGAACGACAGAACGCCGCCCGGGAAGCGAAAGCTCCGGGGGCGGCGCTGCGGTCGCGTACGTCAGTCGGCCATCGGCAGGTAGACCTTGTTGCCGCGGGCGGCGAACTCGGCGGACTTCTCGGCCATTCCTGCGATCGCGGCCTGTTCGGCCTCGCCGCCGTGCTCGTCGCGGATCTGGTGGCTGATCTTCATCGAACAGAACTTGGGACCGCACATGGAGCAGAAGTGCGCGGTCTTGGCCGGTTCGGCGGGGAGGGTCTCGTCGTGGAAGGCGCGGGCGGTCTCCGGGTCGAGGGCCAGGTTGAACTGGTCCTCCCAGCGGAACTCGAAGCGGGCGTCGGAGAGGGCGTCGTCCCAGGCCTGGGCGCCGGGGTGGCCCTTGGCGAGGTCGGCGGCGTGGGCGGCGATCTTGTAGGTGATGACGCCGGTCTTGACGTCGTCGCGGTCGGGCAGGCCGAGGTGTTCCTTGGGGGTGACGTAGCAGAGCATCGCGGTGCCCCACCAGGCGATCATCGCGGCGCCGATGCCGGAGGTGATGTGGTCGTATCCGGGTGCGACGTCGGTGGTCAGCGGGCCGAGGGTGTAGAATGGGGCCTCGTCGCAGATCTCCTTCTGCAGGTCCATGTTCTCGCGGATCTTGTGCATCGGTACGTGCCCGGGGCCCTCGATCATGACCTGGACGTCCTTGGCGCGGGCGATCCGGCCGAGTTCGCCGAGGGTGGTGAGTTCGGCGAACTGGGCCTCGTCGTTGGCGTCGGCGATCGAGCCGGGGCGCAGGCCGTCGCCGAGCGAGAAGGTGACGTCGTAGGCGCGCAGCAGGTCGCAGAGTTCCTCGAAGTGCGTGTAGAGGAAGTTCTCCTGGTGGTGCGCCAGGCACCAGGCGGCCATGATCGAGCCGCCGCGCGAGACGATGCCGGTCTTGCGGCGGGCGGTCAGCGGGACGTACCGCAGCAGGACGCCGGCGTGCACGGTCATGTAGTCGACGCCCTGCTCGCACTGTTCGAGCACGGTGTCGCGGTAGACCTCCCAGCTGAGTTCCTCGGCCCGGCCGTCGACCTTCTCCAGCGCCTGGTAGAGCGGGACGGTGCCGATCGGGACGGGGGAGTTGCGCAGGATCCACTCGCGGGTGGTGTGGATGTTGCGGCCGGTGGAGAGGTCCATGACGGTGTCGGCGCCCCAGCGGGTGGCCCAGGTCATCTTCTCCACCTCCTCCTCGATCGAGGAGGTGACGGCGGAGTTGCCGATGTTGGCGTTGATCTTCACCAGGAAGTCGGTGCCGATGATGGACGGTTCGCTCTCGGGGTGGTTCACGTTGACCGGGATGACGGCCCGTCCGCGGGCCACCTGCTCGCGGACGAACTCCGGTTCCAGGCCCTCCCGGAGCGCGACGAACTCCATCTCGGGTGTGATCAACCCGCGCTTGGCGTACGCGAGTTGGGTGACGGCGACGCCGTCGCGGGCGCGCAGCGGGCGGCGCGGGCGGCCGGGGAAGACGGCGTCCAGGGTGCGCAGGTCGCCGCCGCGCGGGGCGGTGTGCCGGATGCCGTCGTCCTCGGGCCGGGCCGCGCGGCCCTCGTACTCCTCGACGTCGCCGCGCTGGCGGATCCAGGGGTCGCGCAGCGGGGCCAGGCCGCGCCGGACGTCGGTGGGCTGGGCGGGATCGGTGTACGGGCCGGAGGTGTCGTACAGCGGGACGGTCTTCCCGTCGGTGAGGTGGACCTCGCGGTAGGGGACCCGCAGGTCGGGGCGGCTGCCCTGGCGGTGGGCCTTGCGCCAGGCCGGGGTCGGGTACCCGGTGGCGGTCGGCTGCTGGGCAGACGTGTCTTCGGCGAACGTGGTCATGCGACCTTCAACTCCCTACGCCGGCATTACCCGGTCAGGTTCCTGCGGTCGGCGCAGCAGGTGGTACGCGGGCCCGCGTACCGTCAGCGCCCTCTCAGCCCGGTGCTCCGAGCTCCCGTTCCGCGCAGGCGTTTGCGCCTGCGTCCGCTGCTCACCGTAGGGCACCGGGCGCGGACGGTCCAGGGCGCACCCCCGGTGCGGGGCGTGCGCCCGGCCTGTGCGGGCGGCGTGCGGGGTGGAAGAATCGCCGGGGTGATCGGACTGGTGGGGCGGGTGACGGGGCGGATCGGCGCGGGCCTGGTCGGCGAGGTGATGGTGAGCGTTCCCGAACGCCTGGGCAGCGAGGCGTTCCTGGCGTACCGGGCCGTCCCGGGTGATCCGCTGGAGCCGGGCAGCATGGTGGTGGTGGTCGATTACCAGCCACCGCGCACGGTGTACGTCGAGCCCTTCTGACTACACCTCAGCAGGGCTTTGCAAACCCTTTGCAATCGTTTCGAGACAGTGACAGTTCCCACGGGTGCGGGGCCTTCCACCCCGCCGCCGGGCGGCGGAGAATGCCGCTGCCACCGGATTCCGCGCCCACAACTGCACCACCCTGCGCAGCCACGGACCGGTGTGCCACGAAGGGGGAGTTCCCGATGCTCATCGGCATCGCCGGGGGAGTCGTCGCCGGCATCGTTCTGCTGATCCTGCTGTTCAAGTTGATGTGGCGGGTGGCGGAACCGAACGAGGCGCTGGTCATCTCGGGTTCCAAGCACGGCGAGGGCCTCGGCTTCCGCGTGGTCACCGGACGGGGGACCTTCGTGGTGCCCGGTGTCCAGGCGGTGCGCCGGCTGTCGCTGGACCTCAACGAGGCCGCGCTGGACGTCGAGTGCGTGACCTCGCAGGGCATTCCGGTCCACGTCAAGGGCGTGGTCATCTTCAAGGTCGGCGACGACCCGTCGTCCATCGCCAACGCCGCCCGCCGCTTCCTGGACCAGCAGAAGATGATGGGCCAGCGGGTGCACAACGTGTTCGCCGGCCACCTGCGCTCCATCGTCGGCGGGCTGACCGTCGAGGACATGATCCGCGACCGCGAGCGGCTCACCGGGGAGACCCGCTCCGCCTCGGGGATCGAGATGGAGAAGCTCGGCCTGATCATCGACTCGCTGCAGATCCAGGAGATCCTGGACCCGACCGGCTACATCACCAACCTGGCCGCCCCGCACGCCGCCGCCGTCCAGCGCGACGCCCGGATCGCGGCCGCCGAGGCCGACCGCCGGGCCACCGAGGCCGAGCAGGAGGCGTTCGCCCGCAAGGCCGAGGCAACGCGCAACTCCGGTATCCAGCAGGCCGGTTACCAGGCCGAGATGGACACCGCCGCGGCCCGCGCGCTGCAGGCCGGACCGCTCGCCCAGGCCGCCGCCCGGCAGGAGGTCGTGGTCCAGGAGACCAAGGTCGCCGAGCTGGAGGCGCACCGCAAGGAGCAACAGCTCCAGGCCGACGTCCGCAAGCCCGCCGACGCCCGCGCGTACGAGACCCGCACCAAGGCCGAGGCCGACCGCGACGCCCGGATCTCCGCCGCCGAGGCGCTCTCCCGGGAGACCGAGCTGAAGACCGCCGCCGAGGCCAACCGGGTCAAGGTCGCCGCGGCCGCCGAGGCCGAGGCCACCAAGGCCCGCGGCCTGGCCGCCGCCGAGGCCACCCGCGCCACCGGTGAGGCCCAGGCCGCCGCCGAGGCCGCCAAGGGCCTGGCCGAGGCGGAGGCCGCCCGCGCCAAGGGCCTCGCCGAGGCCGAGGCCACCCGGGCCCAGGGCCTGGCCGAGGCCGAGGGCATCAAGGCCCGCGCCGCGGCCCTCGCCGAGAACCAGGAAGCCGTCGTCGCCCAGCAGTTGGCCGAGAACTGGCCCGCCATCGTCCGGGCCGGCGCGGACGCCTTCGGCAACGTCGAGCACATGGTGCTGCTGAACGGCGCCGAGGGCATGTCCGAGATGTTCGCCAAGGCGCTCACCATGGGCGGCACCGGCCTCGGCCTGGCCCGCCAGCTGCTCACCTCGATGAACACCGGCGCCCCCGCCGAGGCCCCGGCGGAGCCCGCCCCGGCCGCCCCGGCCACCCAGGTCATCCCGGTGCAGGCCGACAGCGGCAACTGACGCACCGCCGGGACACCGGCAGCACCCGGCCCGTACGGCAGCACCACCGCCGTACGGGCCGCGCCGTTCCCGCCCGGCACCCCCGCCCGGCGCTCCCGCCCGGCGCCCCCGCCCGGCGCTCCCGCGTACCGACGCATCGTCTCCGCAATCCCGGGCAGCAGCTGAGTACCCGTACTCACGCCCCCTCCACCGCCCCCGCGCCAGCATCGGAGCATGGACCTGCTGCCCCGCGTCGGAATCACCGCCGTCGGCTCCCACCTCCCGCAACGGACCGTCACCTCACGGCAGTTGCAGGACGAGGTGGCGGCCGGCGCCCGCCTGCCGCTGCCCGACGGCATGTTCGAGAAGGCCACCGGCATCCGCACCCGCCGCTTCGCCGGACCCGACGAGCACCCCTCCACGCTCGCCCTCGGCGCCGCCCGCCGGGCCCTGGCCGCCCGCGGACTGGAACCCGCCGACCTCGACCTGCTGCTGTTCGCCTCCGCCTCCCGGGACGTCTGCGAACCCGCCACCGCCCACCTCGTCCAGTCCGAACTCGGCTCCCGCGCCCACGCGTTGGACGTGTCCAACGCCTGCAACAGCTTCCTCAACGGCATCGACACCGCCCGCGCGATGATCCTGGCCGGCCGCGCCACCCGCGCCCTGGTGGTCACCGGCGAGACCCCCAGCCGGGCCATGCGCCGCGACCCGTCCGGGCTCGCCGAGTTCCGCGCGGGCTTCGCCGGCTACACCTTCGGCGACGGCGCCGCCGCCGTCCTGGTCGAACGGGTCGACCGCGGCGGCATCCTCGACGTCGAGACCCAGACCGCCTCCGAGCACTGGGAGGTCGGCGGCATCCCCGGCGGCGGCTCCCGCCACCCGCGCGGCGACGAGTGGAGCTACTTCCGCGGCGGCGGCAAGGAGCTGCGCGGCGTCTTCGAGCAGATCGGCGCCGACATCCTCACCCGGGTCGCCGCCCGCACCGGCCTCGGCTGGGACGCCTACGCCCGGGTCCTGGTCCACCAGGTCACCCTGCCCTACCTGGAGCGCTTCGTGGAGCTCACCGGCGTCCCCGCCGGCAAGCTGGTCGTCACCGTCCCCGAACTCGGCAACCTGGCCTCCGCCACCATCGGCGTCCAACTCGACCGCGTCATGCCGGAGTTGGAGACCGGCGACCGCGTCCTGATGGTCGGCCTCGGTGGCGGCGTCAGTCTGATGACGATGGTCTGGGAGAAGTCGTGACCGAGCTGTGGGTGATCGTCCCCGCCTACCAGGAGGCCGCCCGGATCGACGCCACCCTGCGCGCCCTCGCCGCCCAGCACGACCGCGACTTCACCCTGCTGGTCGTCGACAACGGCTCCACCGACACCACCCCCGACCAGGTGCTCGCCTTCGCCCGCACCGCCCCCTTCCCGGTCCACCTGCTGGTCGAACCCGAGAAGGGCGTCGGCTGCGCCGTCGACACCGGCTTCCGCTACGCCATCGACTACGGCGCCACCCTGCTCGCCCGCACCGACGCCGACTGCCTCCCCGAACCCGGCTGGGCCGGCGCCGCCCGCACCGCCCTGCGGGCCTCCGGCGGCCTGGTCTGCGGCCGCGTCACCGCCCGCCGCGACGAGCACGGCCCGCTCGGCCGCGCCGCCTTCCGCGCCCTGGTCGCCCTCGGCGCCCTCTTCGGCCGGATCCGCCCCGCCCACCGCCGCCGCCACGGCTACCTCACCCCCTACCGCATGCACGCCGGCAACAACATGGCCATCACCGCCGACCTCTACCTCGCCACCGACGGCATGCCCCGCCGCCCCTCCCCCACCGACCGCGCCTTCATCAACCGGATCCGCCGCCACACCACCGCGATCGTCCACCGCCCCGACATGGTCGTCCAGAACTCCACCCGCCGCATCCGCGCCTACGGCCTGCGCGGCACCGCCCGCTGGTACCTCGAACGCGGCCCCGGCCACCGCAACGCCGACGTCAGATGACCAGCGGCCCCGCCGGACAGCCCCGCCGGACAGCGCCCCACCGGACAGCGCCCCACCGGGGGCCCGGGGAACGGCGGGTCGATGCTGCTGGAGGCCGGAGCCCACCGAAGAGCCCATGCTGCTGAGGGCCTGTCAGAACAGCACCCCGAAAGGACCCCGCCGTGCTCGACCAGCTCGCCCGCACCCTGCGCGAAGGCGCCTCGCGTCCGGCCCTGCTCGGCACCACCCGCGGCGGCAGCCCCCGCGTCCTCGCCCGCTGCGGCGAACTCGCCGCCCTCGCCGAGCAGTACGCCGCCGCCCTGCACCACGTCCACGGCCTGCGCCCGGGCGACACCCTGGGCGTCGCGGTGCGTCCCGGCCCGCGGGCCCTCGCGGTGCTGCTGGCCGCGCACCGGCTGGGCCTGCGCAGCGCGGTGCTCGACCCGGGCGCCGGCCCGGAGGTGCTGCGGGCCCGGCTCGCGCTGGCCCCGCCCGCGCTGGTCCTGGCCGACGCCGCCGCGCAGGCCGTCGCGGGGTGGGCCCGTCCGCTGGCCCGCCGGGCCCACCTGGAGCTGCCGCCGCTGGAGGCGCTGGCACCGGTGGCGACCGTCGGCCCCCGGCACCCGTGGTGCGCCCGGTCGCTGGCCGCGCACCCGGCGCCCGCCCCGGCCCCGTACGAGGGGGACGGTGACGCGGTGATCGTGTTCACCTCCGGCACCACCTCCGCGCCGCGCGCGGTGGTGCACTCGCGGGCCTCGCTGGCCGCCGGGATGCGGGCCGTCGACGCGCTGGTGCGCCCCCGCCCGGGGCGGACGGTGCTGGGCGGGACGACGTTCGTGCTGGTCCCGGCGCTGGCCGCGGGCGCGATCGCCGCCCTGCCGGCCCGCCGCGCCGCCGTCCTGCAGCGCCAGCTCGACCGGCTCGCCCCGGACGAGACCTACCTGACGCCTCCTCAGCTCCGACCGCTGCGCCGGCTCACCGGCCGGGTCTGGACCGGCTCCGCACCCGCCGACGCCGCGCTGCTGCGCCGGGCGAAGCAGGCGGGGGCGAGCGAGGCGTGGGGGGTGTACGCGCTGACCGAACTGTTCCCGGCCGCGGCCGTCGAGGAGCGCGACAAGAGCGCCCACGACGGCCCGGGCGACCTGCTCGGCCACCCGCTGCCGGGCGTCCGCACCCGGCTCGGCGCGGACGGCGAACTCCTGCTCGCCGCCCCGTCCGCCCGCGACCGCTACCTCGGCGAGGACCCGGACCCGTGGGTGCGCACCGGCGACCGGGCCCGCCTCGACCCGGACGGGCGGATCGTGCTGGCGGGCCGGCTCAAGGACATGGTGCTGCGCCGCGCCGAGAACATCTACCCGGGCCTGTACGAGCCGTCCCTGCACCTGCCGGACGTCGAACTCGCCGTCCTGGTCGGCGTCCCCGGCCCGGACGGCGACGAGCAGCTGGTCGCCCTGGTCCAGCCCCGCCCCGGCGCCGACCGCCACCGGCTGCGCGCCGCCCTGCGCGCCCCGCTCGACCGGATGGGCACCGCCCGCCCCGACGCCCTGCTGCTCGGCCCCGTCCCGCTGACCGGCCGCTCCCGCAAACCCGACCGCACCGCCGCCGCCCACTACTGCGCCACCCACCTCGCCAAGTCCCCCACCCGGAGCACCCGTTGACCCCGCCCCCGGAGCGCCCGTCGCCCCCTGCCCACCGCCACCTCGCCAAGCCCACCGCCCGGAGCGCCCGTTGACTCGCATCC